>JACGUG010000023.1 GCA_024256285.1 archaeon | reverse complement strand
TTCATTTATTTATTTATTTATTTATTTATTTATTTATTTATTTATTTAGCTTTTGGGATGTAGAATCAATTATATATGCAGATGGTAAGACTTCTCAGTCGATATGAGGTTCAGATACAAGATTTTAGTTGTAGCTTTAGTTGCCATAGCTCTCACGGCCACAGTCAGTGTCTCGTTAGGTTACTATTTGATGAGCCAGTATCCAGTACTTGAGTACAGCGTGGATGGCAACCCTTTTGAAGCTCTCAGAGTGGCTGGGCAGATGGTGGTGAATGACTGGTCCCAGAACACGCCTGTCAAGAATCTCGATTCTGGGCAAGCGGATTTCGACTACTCTCAAACCGTGGATTTTCCAGAAGATAAACTTGAATTGACGACTGCAGAACAGATCATCGAGTGGTGCGTGAATAAGAACAGTCAGCCTTGGGTCGAAGATGTGGAAGAATTTTTGTTAGAAGCCGATTTTTCCTTGACGGACATAACAGCACACTTCGTGTTCATAGAATGTAAGAGCGGAAATAGCCCAGTAATGACAGTGACATACTACGTAGCCAGTCGATCTATACTGATTGAGAAGGGATGGACAGATCGAGGAGTCTATAACTCCTACACATGTTATGTGACAGAAGACCTAGCCTTGGAGGTCATTCGATATGATGGCGATTATAAACTCATCTTAAAGATCATAATGGAGAACCTCAACAGGAAGATAAAGATCGTCCCAGAACAACCATAAGATAGATAGATGATAACAACCCTTAAAAAACTGTTTTTGTCCAATTTTAAGTCGGTGCGTTGAAACCGTTACATTCGCTAGAGAGGAAGCTTCTCTCATCATTGGCTATGGATGGTGGAGGCTTACTTGAAGATGTAGCCCTTAAAGCCGATATGACTATCGATCAAGCTAGGAGGGCTGTAGAGTGGTTAAGATCGAAGGGTATAGTAGAGGTTGGAACAACAACCCGCTACAAGATCGAAATTGGTGATGAAGGGAGGCGAGCTGTAGAGCATGGTCTGCCAGAAAGGCGCATGGTCGAGGTATTGAAGAAACTTGGGGGGGAGGCAGAACTCCATGAGCTGAGCAAAGCCTTCGATTCCTCAAAAGAGTTCTCTGCTGCTTTTGGCCATGCTAGAGCAAAAGGCTGGATAGGCACAGTTAGCATCGGTGATAAGGTTTTTGTGAAGATTTTAACACCTGATCAGATCTCTCCTGAAGAATCCTTACTGAAGAAGTTCATAGCGAAAAAGGAGTTGTTTTTAGACGAGCTCCCAGAAGAGGAGAAGAAAGCTGTAGGCAGATTGATCAAGAGGCCGGATTACTTTATGAAGAGGCCGGTTAAGACGATAGATATCATGCTTACAGAGCTTGGTAGGAAGACTGCGGAGACTATAAAGGAAGTCAAAGAGATCGACAGTCTCACACCCGAGCTGATAATCAGTGGCAGGTGGAGGGAGCACAGGCTCAGACCCTTTGATGTAGAAGCAGTGGCTCCAACGATCTACCCTGGCAAGAAGCATCCTTTACAACGTTTTATAGACGAGGTCAGAGAGGCCTTCATTTCTCTTGGATTCGAGGAGATAGTTGGTCCTGTAATTCAACCTGCCTTCTGGAACTTCGATGCCTTATTCGTCCCTCAAGATCATCCTGCTAGGGACATGCAAGATACATTTTATATCTCTAAAATAAAAGAGGCCAAGATCGGTAGCCAAGATCTGATAGAAAGAGTTTCAAGAGTTCACATCGATGGGGGAGATACGGGCTCCAGAGGATGGGGATACGATTGGAGGTTGGATGAGGCAAAAAGGCTCGTCCTTAGGACTCACACAACTGCAGTGACTGTAAAGTACCTTGCTGATAATAAAGTCTCTGAAGCCAAAGTGTTCTCAATCGATAAAGTCTTCAGAAATGAGAAGCTCGACACAAAGCATCTTGCTGAACTTCATCAGATAGAAGGCATAGTGGTGGGCAGGAAAGTTACTTTACGTGATCTCATGGGTGTGCTTAACGAATTTTACAAAATACTGGGTTTGAAGAAGGTAAAATTCTGGCCGACTTACTTCCCCTATACCGAACCATCTTTGCAATCTATCGTATATGTGGAGGGCTTTGGCTGGATGGAGCTCTGTGGGATGGGTATCTTCAGACCTGAAGTGGCTCTCCCTTTAGGAGTCAAGAATCCAGTATTGGCATGGGGAGGTGGTTTGGAGCGCCTACTGATGACCAAATTACACATAGAAGACATAAGGGAGCTTTATGAGAACAACTTGGATTGGCTTAGGAAGGTACCTTTATGCCTGTGATCACATTACGTTACGATAAACTAAAGGCCCTGATCAAGGGGGATGTGTCTACAAAAGAGTTGGTGAATAAAATCCCGTACCTCGGCATCACCCTTGAAGAGGTTGCCGATGAATACATGAAGGTCGAATATAACCCGAACAGACCCGACTTCTCAACCAGCTATGGTGTAGCTCGGTCCTTGAACGGTCTTCTTGGCTTTGAAAAGGGTGCGCCATCTTACTCAATAAATAAAGGAGGGGTTGAACTCATCGTCGAAGAGTCGACACAAGAAGTCAGACCCTTTGTTGTCAGCCTTGTTGGAAAGGGCTTGATCTTGAGCGATGAACTGATCGAGGAGATGATCTCTATGCAAGAAGACCTTCATGATGGCATAGGTAGACATAGGCGCAAGATGTCGATCGGGATTCACAACTTCGATGTTCTAACTCCCCCTATCACGTATACCACAGTCCCCCCTGACTTCAAGTTCGTCCCATTAGGGCAAAAGGAAGAGATGAACATGGAAGAGATACTGAGGGAGACCGATGTTGGCAAGGAGTATGGGCACATATTATCTGGCTTTGATCGATACCCACTTTTGACGGATTCCTTAGGCAATGTACTGTCCTTCCCGCCGATCATAAACGGAGAGTTGACAAGATTGACACCGTCCACAAGGAATCTATTCATTGAGATAACAGCGACTGATTTAGGGACTGCTGAGGATGCTCTGGCGATCTTGGCTGCAACTCTGAACGATTCAGGAGCTCAGCTCGAATCTGTAAAGGTAAGTCTTGGTAACTCGATTAGAATCACCCCTGATATGAGCTTTCAGAAGATGAAAGTTGATGTGAAGTTGGCCAACGATCTCCTCGGGTTGAAACTCACAGACCAAGAAGTTTCAGAAAGTCTAGAGAAGAGCAGAATAAGCGTAACATCGGAAGATGAGAGGCTTATCGCCCTAATACCAAGGTATCGTGTCGATATATTGCACCAAGTAGACTTGGTTGAAGAGATAGCCTATGGTTATGGCTTTGAGAAGTTCACTCCAACTTTGCTCACATCGAAAAAGGCAGGCAAGCCTGATGAAACTCTATATTTGATGGGTCTTGCTAGAGAAGCCATGATAGGCTTGGGCCACATAGAAGTCATGAACTACAACTTGGTGAGTAGAAGGGTTCTGCATGAGCTTACCAATAGAAAGCCTAGAGCCATAATCAAAGTGGAGAACCCGAAATCCATCGAATGTGAACTCCTTAGAGATGCTCTCTTCCCTTCATTGTTGATGGTACTATCGAGGAACCTACATGAAGAATACCCCCAGAGAATATTCGAAATATCGAAGGTGTTTAATAGAGATGCTAGAGCTTCTACTGGCGTTAAAGAGGTTTACCATCTTGCTACTGCCATATCTCACTCAACAGCAAATTACACAGAGGCTAAATCAAGCCTTGGCTCACTCCTTTTACAGGCATTTAATTTGAAGATCGATACAACCCCGACTCACCATCCTTCCTTCATCCCAGGCAGAGTTGCGATGGTCAGATCAACGAAGTGTAATCTAGGCATAATAGGTGAAATCGCCCCCTCAATCTTGGAGAACTTTAGGCTCAGAAATCCGGTATCAGTCTTTGAAGTTGATTTGAATAAGATCGTGGATATAGTTAAACGAAAAGTTTAAGCGCTGTGAGTGCAAATTTATGCCGATTGTGCATTCAGCAATTCTTTCTTCATCATCTATTTTAAAGCCGAGCCCAGCACTTTGATCTGGTCTTCCTCTCTTTTGTTGGCGTTGATGTACGTTCTATATGGCATGTGTATGTATGCGATTTCTTGACAGCTTGGGTGAGTTGGAGGTCCTGCGAGAGCTTGCCGCTCGAGATTTCCAATTCTTGAGCGAGCTTACCCCGGTTATATTTCTCTTGGACAACTTCGTCAAATGACGAGGTTAGGTCTGTTCGTTCTCCTACCTTTGTCCATCCATATTCCGCTTCATAGATCTGCTTGATCTCTTCTATGGCAAGGACTTCTTCCGCCAGAGTTTTGAGAGCCTTAAGAGGTGCTTCCAACAAATTTTCATGTTATTGTTATAATGTGAAATATCAAGCGTGGTTAAGCATAAAGAATCCCTTTATTAGAAAATTTGCCCTATCCTATTTAATTTAAGTTAATATGGCCTTTCTAACCAACAGACTTGCGAACTTTATGTATAAACACGAGTTATCGCCAATTAATCCCCCCCGAGATAGGGTCGGACCAAACTTGAATCGTAATAATGAGTAACGACCACAAGCATAAGTTAGATGACAACAACAATAACACGGCAACTACCAGCGTCGATGTGATCGTGGATAACGTACCTCCAATACTCTCGATCTCTTCACCTACAAGTGGTTCTGAAGTAAAATCGTCAACAGTAACAGCCACATGGATTGGTTTAGACGCTGGCTCAGGGATAGACCATTATGAAGTCAAGTTAGATGGAGGTTCATGGATCAACGTTATGACAGATACTAGCTATAACTTTACAGGAGTAAGTGATGGTAGCCATACTGTTCATGTCAAGGCTGTGGATGGATTAGGCAACTCAAAAGAGGCTATAGTCAACTTTACTGTGAGTACAGGGATTGCATTAGGACTTGATTTGACCACTATAGCGATCATTGGTGCAGTAGTTGTAGTTGTAATCGTTGTTGTAGCATATCCGATCCTGAGGGGACGAAAACCTCCAACAAGTAAGCTAAAATAGCTTCGGCATAAAGTTTCCTAGAATTTTTAACTCGTTCATAGAAAACACGTGGTTCAATTACTCGATGTAGACAAGATGCTCTATTCTTTGCTTATACTTGTTTATGAAACCTTCCCATTCTTGATAAGGTGCTCGCCCAAGCGAGTAGCCGAAACCAACTACGAGAAGTAGGGCAAGTAAATCTTCTGCCATAACCACTCTTCTCTAAATGGTTTGTTCTTCTTCATTAAATAAATTTCGACAAGTGTTCCCAAGGGCTTTATGTCTTAGATTAGCCTACATGTATGATTTAGCTTAATTTTCAAATAGTATTTAAGAAGATAATCAATATTATCAAGATTGTGTGTATCGATGGATCTTTTTGACTATCTTGTTATTCTTATCATAGTTATTCTGGAAATTGCTTTGCTTTATGTCAATTATGTAGCCCGTATTAGACTTGGTGCCAGGGAGATGAATCCAATATGGCGTAAGTTCGATCTTATGGAAGGTAAGATGAAGTTTATGAGTTTTATTCTCATGCCACTTATAGTTATTGGAGGAATTTTAATTTTATTTTCTCTTCCTAGGGATCTTTTCGATGTTCGATCTATTTACTTATCATCTGGAATTCTAATCGGCTTTCTATCGTTTAACTTTATAGTAGACTATCTGACTCTTTATAATTTCAAAAAACGTAAGAACTTAACCATACGAGGCAAAAAATAGGGTGGCGGTATAAATTCACACTCGGGGGAGTTTAAACGAAAAGCTTAACCTACAGGATTTTATTATTATTGGTAGCTCCTGTCCTAAAGCTCGCTGACGGCCCTGACTGATGAAAGATGAAGTGTGGGGTTTACCCAGGCGTGCGACAGACAGGGGCCAACCCCGGTAGAAAGGCATGATGAGGCAGGTCTCTGGGCCTAGCGATGAGTCATAGCAGTCAGAGACGGGGTACAAAATTTAAAAATTCATGGCAAAGGTGATCTTCTTTTCTTCCTTCTTCTTTTGTTTTTAGTACCCTCTTAGGAGGTATAGAATCACTATAACCTATATCCCAATACTTTTTACACCTATTAAATTGAGCATCATCTCTCTTTTCTCATCAATTTTATAAAGATAATATTTATTTATGAAATCTGCAAATTATCTTATCGTTCTTTCCATAAGGTAATAAGTTATGAGAGATTCCAAGTTAGAGGAAGATACCCTTCAAGCCTTAACCCTATTTGTACGTAAGTTGAACGATGAAGGTAAGAATGGAGCATTGGTTGTAGTTGAAGGGCAACATGATGCAGAAGCTCTTGAATCGATAGGGTTCAAGGGGAAACCTTTTCAACTATGCCATCATAGAAGCTTGATCGAGTTAGCTTCTGAAGCTGAAAAATATAGAAAGGTTATACTACTTCTTGATCTGGACAGGAAGGGGAGGGCCTTGACAAAAAGGGCTGCCATCGTCTTACAAGGGAAGAATAATAAGATAGATCTATTCTTCAGAAGAGAAATAGCTAAAGCCACTAAGGGCAGGATAAGACAGATAGAAGAATTGACTCGATTTAGGGAAGGTCTACAGAATCTAGCCCATTTAAATTTATAGCTATTACTGGGACTACCGATTTACAGCATAGAACTTTGGAACATTAATTAAAATCGAACTTAAATATCTGCCAACAAATTCTCTATTAAAGGAGGCTAAAAATTGGTAGAGGAGGAGACAGGGGAAGAGATAAGATGTCCTTGGTGCGGTTCGAAGTTTCCTGACTGTGAAACTTTGAGCAAGCATATAGACAATGTGCATCTAGGAAGGGGGCTTCTGGAAGGAGATAAGAGAAAGTGGGCAGAGTGATGAGTATGCTGTTTGCTCAAGTTTCAGCTCTTGTAATCAGACAGCCATAGGGAAAGCGGAAAACAACTTATAGATGGCAAAAGGCATGAATGGAAGGTGGGACTTAAAGGGAGTTGGGGTGATTCATTAGACCCAGCAGTTTTGATGTGAGGTATCGAGTGAAGGATTTTTGGAAGAAGTAAGCTTGGCTATGATCCTAGACTCTACCAAAAGCTTTTGTCAGTTTGCTTTAGGAGAATCAGCATCTATCTTCGAAAAATGGTAGTCTTCATTCAAAAGATGTGTCCGTCTCATGAATCATTCGAATCTCTATATAACGATAACGACATTTTGGGCCTTTTAGTATGCCTTTGCCAAGTAGACAATTCGAACAGCTTCCCTACCACACCATAAGCATCTGCCCGATGTTTTTTCTTCTACATCCATCCTCTTCCCTCTAACTTCCATCCCCTCTGTCTCAGCCTTTATCTCATCTGCACACTCCTTTCTTCCACAGAAGGGCACTCTTACGATCCTTGCCTTCTCCTTATTCTTAAGCAGTTCTTCCTTACTGTTTATCGATACGATGGAAGAGTTGAAGATCTCCCAAGCCCTTCTCCCAAGCTCTTCAAGGACTAGAGTTTTAAGCTCTGAAACACGCTTTACAACTTTGCCATCTTTGACCCTCTCCCTTGCTCTTAGGTCACGCCTGAATAGTGTGACAAAGCCCCCATCGACCTCCTCCTCACCTATCTCGATCCTTATGGGGACGCCTAACATCTCCCACTTGTAGTACTTTTCACCAGGCCTCTTTTCAGAATCGTCGAGCATGGATCTGAAGCCTGCCTTGGATAGATTTTGAGTTATGATGTACGACTTTTCCATTATTACGTCTTCCTTGCCAGACTTAAGTATCGGGATTGTAACTACCTGTGTGGGCGCTGCGTCGAAGGGGAGAACTAGACCGTACTCATCACCATGGATGCTGATTATCGCTGCCACTATCCTCGACACTCCAGGTCCGTAGCATGTTTGATGGACATTTTTCTTAATACCGTCCTTATCGGCGAATTTTATATCAAATACGTTAGGGTTGGAGAAACTCTGGCCTAGGTAGTGGGTTGTGGCTACTTGAAGGACTCTACCATCTGGCAGGAGGGTATCGAAGGCATAAGAATCTACAGCCCCATGAAACCTGTCGTAGGGCTCCCTCTCGACCATCAAGAAAGGCAAGCCAAGTTCATAGAAAGTCTTTTTTGTGATTTCAAGGTCCTCCTCAACTTGTTTCCTTGCTCCTCCCTCATCCGCAAAGGCGCAATGAGATTCGATCCAGAGGAACTCCCTGCCCCTAAGAAGAGGTCTTGTAGCCTTGGTCTCATGCCTATATACAGCTACAGACTGGAAGATCTTCATGGGCAGATCCTTATAACTCCTTATCCATAGAGCAAACATAGGGTAGATGGCAGTCTCAGATGTAGGGCGGAGAAAGAGCTCTTCCTCCAGTTTTTCACCGCCAGCCTCGCTTATCTTGAATACCTCTTCCTCAAAGCCCTTTATATGCTGGCTCTCTTTGCGAAAGTTAGAGATGGGGATTACGAGAGGGAAAAGGGCTGGCTTATGGTTCTTCTCCAAAAGAAGCTCTTCTAAAATTTCATAGACCCTCCTCACTATGAACATGATATTCGGTCTGTAGACTATAAAGCCCTTGACATTATACCTGATGTCCACAAGTTCCGCCTTCTGTAATACTCCATCGAACCATTCTGAAAAATTGTCGGATTTATTTTGTAGAGACACGTCTCCCCCTAGATATCACTATTTTAATTAATTTTCCTAAACCATAGGTGCCTCTTTTAAATGTGTATGAACCCTGTGTGCGCTTGGTACCTTTTTAACCCACCTTCTCCCAGAAATGATCACTCATTTCGACCACCGAGGCAATATCCATAGGGATATCTATTCGGATCAAGTTTAAATCTTCATATATGATATAAGATAGAAGGAATTTATATGAGGATACTCGCAGACTTCCACATTCACAGCTATCTGAGTAGAGCAACGAGCCCTAAGATGAACTTGGATGAGTTGAGCAGAAACGCAAAACTGAAGGGGTTGAACTTGCTGGGAACTGGAGACTTCACCCATCCTATCTGGGTAAGAGAGCTAAAGGAGAAGCTCGAACCTTTAGATGACAGCGGTCTGTTTACTTATAATGGCATTTTTTGGATTCTCACAGCAGAAGTTAGTACAGTCTATGAGCAAGGAGATAAGGTTAGGAAGATACACCATGTCATCCATGTGCCAAGCTTCGAGATCGTCGATCAGATAAATGAAGTGCTTTCAAAGAGAGGAAATCTCTCATCAGATGGGAGACCGATCTTCAACGGATTGACATCCCCTGAGCTCGTTGAAATCCTGATGAGCATCTATGAAGGTACATTGATAATACCCTCTCATGCTTGGACGAGTTGGTGGGGCATCGTTGGGGCATCTTCCGGTTTCGACTCTATAGATGAGTGCTATCAAGACCAGACTAAGAATATCTACGCAATAGAGACGGGTCTCAGTAGCGATCCACCTATGAATTGGAGGTTGAGTAGCCTCGACAGATTTTGCCTTATGAGTAATTCTGATGCCCACAGCCCTTGGATCTGGAGACTGGGCAGAGAGTTCAATGTCTTCGATCTTGAAGAAGCATCTTATAACGAAATATTGGATTCTGTAAAGAAGAAGGATACGAAGAGGTTCATCTTAACAGTAGAGGTCCCCCCAGAGTATGGCAAGTACCATTACACAGGCCATAGAAATTGTGATGTTTCTTTACATCCAAAGGATGCAATAAAGCTGGGCAACATATGCCCAAAATGTGGTAAGAAGTTGACCATAGGTGTGTTACAAAGAGTGGAGACGCTGGCCGATCGACCTGAGGGGTTCGTGCCAAAGAATGCCATCTCATACAAGTCCCTACTCCCATTATACGAGATAATCTCTTATGTCATGGGCGTGGACCAGCTCTATTCGAGAAAGGTCATGAATGAGCAAGATAAATTGATAGCTAAGTTCAGTAACGAACTCAACGTACTGCTCTATGCCACGGAGGATGAACTACTGAAGGTCGCTCATGCTAGAATTGCAGATGCGATAATCAAAAATAGGGAAGGGAAATTGGACTTCGTAGCAGGATACGATGGAGTCTATGGGAAGCCCATCTTTGATACATTTGAAGATCAGGATATGAGAAAAAAGGGTGTTCATAAAAAGGCTAAAAGCCTAGACGATTTCATGTGACGAAGCTCTTTAAGTACTTCTATCGATTTCTTCTGTATAATCTCTGCCCCCTCTTTTCTTTCTCAAACTGTATAGAAATAGAGCAACACCTGCGATGAAGATTAAGAGGGGGATAGAGAAGATGACTATGGTTGATGAATGTGAGCGCCATAATATGTAGAGCAGTAATGGTGAAGAGATGATGAGGGCAAAAGGTATGACTTCAAAGAGTATCGTCGGAACTTTAAAGATATCTTTTATCGAAGGTGTTAGAGCGAATGAAAGACCGAACAGGAATACGGGGTACAAAAGAGCATACTGCCCTTTTAGGTAGATGTCAAAGATACTCGATGGGTTGAGGGAGTAACCAACAGCGCTCCATGCAGAGATCAAGGATAAGATGAAGTATATGAACGCCAAGTTCCTCATTCTTATGGTGTTCTCTTCGATCTTTTTAACTCTCAAATCACGAGGGATAACCCATACGTCTATCACCACTGCCACACATACCGCTAAAACTCCTGCCAAGAAGATAACTATGCTCTCTGTAACTGCCAGATAGACATCAGGGGGGAGGGAAGATGTGATTCCCTTTGATATCCAGAGATAGAGTGCATATGCTCCATTTATAAATATGGGAGAGAGGTACAGGAGAAAAGATAGGTCTTCAGACATCCCAACTTTATCCAATTGCTTCTCCCTTTGAACCGTATAATGGTACCAATTTAACTTTTACACCAATCTATCGATCTTTTAATACTTTCCTTGCGAAGGTGAGGTATGCCGTATGACCTATCATCCCCATAGAAGGCCTCGTCATGTTGGGCCTTGCTTCGAGCCCTCTTAATAGTAATTCTAAGCTCTCAATCCATACAAACCCAGTATTCCTCAGTTCGACAACCAATTTTTCAACTTGGTTCATTGTAGGAGATATCCCAGCGATCATCCCTCCGCCCTTCAGAGCCTCCCAAGCAACTCCTACCAAAGTCCAAGGGTCCCCTACATCTATTATTACAACATCAACATTTTTCTCATCAAAGCCTTTCTTTGCATCAGCCTGCTTTATAGTTACGTAATCTCTTAAACCAGCTCTCTCTATATTCCTTTTCGCAATCTCTATGAATTCTGGTCTGATTTCATACGAGAATACGTGGCCATCTGGCTTGACTAAGTTGGCAAGGAAGGTTGTAAGTGCACCGCTCCCAGTGCCAGCCTCGACTACAATCGAACCAGACGAGATACCAGTCATGGAAACTATCATCCCAAGATCCTTAGGATAGACTATCTGAGTCCTCCTTTCTGCCTTAAGGATCAAGTCCACTATCGTTGGCTTAAGTATCCAAAGTCTCTCCCCTACACTCGTCATTATAGAAGAGCCATACTCCTTGCCTATGATGGAGCTTAAGTCCACATACCCTAAATGAGTGTGAACCCTCTTATCAGCATCGGCCCTAACCAACCACTTCTTCTTTCTCGTCAGATAGAGTAGAACGTTGTCCCCCCTTCTAACCGAGTTATCCATCTCTGACATTAAGGAAGTTGAGATAATGCTTAAATATAGATGTAATGCAAACCCGTCGAAAGAGGACGGAAGCAATTGTCTGAAGAGGAGAAATCATACAGACAGCGAAGCTATCCACTTAGAAGATTTCCAAAGACCTACTCCAAGGCAAAACCCGTGAAGGTCGGCGATGAACTCGACGTTAAAATATCCGAAATAAGTAGGCGTGGAGACGGTTTGACAAGGGTTGAGGGCTTCGTTATCTTCGTGCCAAATACGAAGCAAGGGGATAACGTCAAGATAAAGATAACTCAGATCAAACCTGGTCATGCGGTTGGGCAAGTGATATAACCGGTACACATGTAAGTGCCATAGGCTATAAACCGACACGCCTTCACTTTTATTTAATTTTATTTAGAATTCCTTTAAACAATATCTTTTTCTTTGCCTAGATGTTTAGCAAGCTTTCCCTTTAGCTTTATCTCGATATCGAAATCTTCAGGCCTGAACCTATCTACAGTCAATCTTTTTACAGTCAACCCACACATGTTGCCTGAGATCAGCTTGCCCCTTACGCACTGCACATACGCACAACGCTTGACATCACAATAGTCGTTGGCAAATCTACACCAAGGCTTGGATTGCCTTATCTGTAATGCTCGGCGGCCGCACCTAAAGAATGCGCATACAGGAGAACAGGCTTTTGTTGTCAACATTTCTCTCCTACGCCTACATATTATTAATTGATAATTAATCATAGAAGATTAAAATTTTTCGCTTCCACCAATCAGGCAATTGCTTTGAACATAAAGAATTGCTTATCATTAGTTACGCTAAATGGTTACGCCCTCCACCAGTCGAAGGATAAGAAATTCACCTTATCCTGCTCAGCTTCAACAAAAGCCAATATGAACTGCTTCCTTACAGTCGTAGCCAGTCTCCCTGATAGAACTATGCTCGTTGCAGTAATGTCTTCATCTGGCTTCACTACCTTGACAAGGTAGGGGGCATGGTCGATCCCAGGTCCACGTTCATAAACAGCAAAATCACATCCGAACTTTATTCCTGGCGTTACTACATAATTCGCTTCTCTTAATTTCTTATAGACGAAGAACTTCTCTTCAAAGTCAACATACTCTTTTCTACATATCTTCTCCATACTTTTTAAAGAAACCTTCCTTTTCCTGCCACTTTTGTAGATCGATATCCTGCCTATCTTCGCAAGGTAGTATCCTTCGATCAGATCTAAGATCAAAGGTGCATCGAAATCAGATCCCTTGGGTTTTGCTATCCCTATAGGTTTGCCATAGAAGCCTCCATTAAAGAGCTTCCTAGACTCCTCGATGTCCCATATGACTATCCTGTTTTCTACCAACTCCCCTAAAGGCTTCCCTGATGCCTTTGGCATTACCCGATCACTTATAGACTCAAGGCAAGAATCGTGATGGAGTCTGAAGCTCTTAAGCACTCATCAGACATATTTTCGATCCTTTCGATCATATCCATGAGGACTATCGCATCTTTGATCGAATTGACCCTATTCAATACTTTCGTGAATATCGCCCTGTATTTACCATCAATCTGGCGCTCTAACTCCTCTACGTTACTAACTAGCTCGATAGACTGGGTTGGGTTGATTATCAAAGATCGGACTACCTCGCCCAACCTCTGCACAATTCCAATTGCCATATCGATCAACTCCTTGATTTCATCGGACAGTTTGTGATCTTGCATGACTTTGCCACTTATCTGTGAAGCCCTAAAAGCAGCACCATTGATAAAATGTATCACACTCTCTATAGCATATGCTACCCTTAGAACGTCTTCACGGCTCATAACCATCGCCCCTATCTCAGCCAATTCTCTAGTAAGAGTCCTTCTGAGGGCTTCGACTTCTCTTTCAGCAGTTTCAATATTTTTAATAGCTGTATTTAGAACCCCAGAGTCATTACTAAGTAAAGCAGAGTATATCATAGGGAGCTCTCTTGCTGCATCGACTACTAACTTCACTTCGTCTTGAAGGATGGCTAATGTCTTTCGTCTTACTAGTACCTCTGCCTCGCCGCTAAACATAGACCTTTATTAATTATGACCTTCATCTAGATTAATCTTACTGAGGTTAAAAGTTCAAAAATTATCTATTTTTATCATATTTTATCATATTTTAGCATATGAAAATATCAAAAATCGACTTTTAAACCGATAATTTTGAACCAAAAAAATAGTCATATGCAATTTTATAGATTGTTTATATTATAGGTACAGATTATTATCTTGACGACCCGCTCTACTCTGCCCAGATCGAATCTATATATATCTTGTTAATAGACGACATAATCTTCCATCGATTTGTCTTAATCCGATTTTAGATCGTCGGTGGTATCATAATTTATGCATAGATCAAGATGAAAGAATAAAGGCTGTCTGGGCGTAAACCTTTGCACATCCTAGTACATCTATTATATCGACATATTCATCATAGACATGGCATACCTCTTCATAGCCAGGTCCATAAGAAATCACTGGGATATTCAAAGCAGACCTAAGGTAATGCGCATCGGTTGTAGCAGTTATGCATATGGCGGGTGTCTTCTCTTTAAAGATCGATCGGCTTACTTTTCGCAAAACTCTGACAAGATAGCTTCCAGTCGGGGTGAAGGAGGGCGGGGCATAATTGATGTAATCGATCTCACCTCCCCCTGCTATCCTTTCGACTATCCTTTCTGCTTCTGCCCTACTCCCTCCTATCGGTATCCTTAGGTCAAGGTCTACTTCACATGCATCTGCCACGATGTTGGCCTTAGTTCCTCCCTTGACCACACCGACATTCATTGTATAATGGTCTATCGAATAATGAGGCTTCAAATGCCTCTTGTCTTTATAACTTTCCATAAGGATCTTTTTACCCTCCTTGACAAGTTTCATAGCTTCGTAAGGTACGTTGACTTTAGCCAATATAGGACTTTTCAATTTTGAGAGGGCTTTTACTGTATGCATTATCGCATTATCTCCTAGCATAGGTCTGCTTCCGTGGTGAGGGATACCCGAAAACCTTACCTTTGACCATAAAACCCCTCTTTCTCCAGCTGTAATGGCGTGACCTACTTTGTGGTGATTCGAGCTCTCGCCTATGATCATCGCTCTTCCTTTGATCAATCGATTTTGTACCATCCAGCGAGCACCGTACTGCCCTCCTGTCTCCTCATCACAAAATAATGCTATGGTGATCTTTCTGTTCAACTTCGCCTCAAACTTGGTGAGAGCCTTTACAGCTGTAAGGATACTTGCAACCCCTCCTTTCATGTCAGTGGCGCCTCTGCCCAAAATACGCCCCTCGGTCACCTCGCCTGAAAATGGGTCGAAGCTCCATCTATCTATGTCACCTATAGGCACCGTATCGATATGTCCACAAAGTATCAGCCCATGCTCCCCGCTCCCCATCTCAGCTATGACATTCACATGTCCCCTCATAGGCTCGACACGCTTAGTGTTCAACCCTATGGATTTAAGATGATCCTCGACAACATCGGCTACATTCGATGTATCTCCTGGAGGGTTCTCACTCCTCGTTCTTATGAGGTGTGAAGCAAGCCTTAAGAGTTCTCCCTTTAAGGACTCTACCTCATCTGATAAGTAGGTTATTTTTTTCATCTCGAACTACTTATTCAAAGAACTTTGAAAAATCTTACCATAGATGAAAGTAAAACCTGAGAAGGGATCGCCAGACCTCTTTCTCTCCATCAGGATATAAAATCTTTCATTCCACGTCCCAATAAGTGCAAGTTTCCTATGTTGACACGTTCTAAGTGCTTTTTCGCTGCTTTATAGCAACTCAAAGCTTGCTCCAATGGTGTTATTGGGAGATCCTTCATCAAAAAATCTGGATGAAACACCAATAGACTGTAAGGGATTCTTTGATCTAAACTTGCTATAAATTTCGCTATCCCTTCAACTTCATCTGAATCTACGTATCCTGGAACCATCAGAGTCGTGGCTGTAAGGACTGATGGGTCGCCTCTTAATGCATGGAATTCTCGGGCGATCATCTCAAAATTCTGAAAAGCCCTTCTATTGGATATACCGCTTAACGCAAAGCTCATATTTTCATCGAAGCATTTTAGATCGAACTTGATGTTACCGCCACTTTTAAAGGCGATTTCAGCAGCCTTTCTAACCAGATCTGGATGACCACATCCATTCCATTCAAAGCATATGCGAAGGATCCTACCCTTTGGTACGAGTTCGAGAACCCTCTCTGAAGCTTTAAGGGCAAAGGGAAGCTGTGGCTCCGGAGAACCTCCAAAGAAGCACCAACATGTAATTTTAGGATTACTCAAAGTGCGTTCAACGAGGTCATCTATACTGTGAGAAGGTGCTGAATCGAAATATTTGTGGGACGAGTTCTGGCAGAATAAACAATCAAAGTTACACCCATAGAAGAATATCGCCAGGTTGTAATAGCCTCTCTCAGGACCATCACAAGCTGAAAACGTTGGGTATCCTGAACCAGTCCCAGCTGGACAGAACCATGCAGCACAACAATTGGTAACATGAGGGTCCAGATACGCATCATACAGTCCTTTATCTGAAGTTGCTCGACTGATCAACCTTCCTGCCACGTTCTTCCTAAGACCACAGTAACTCGATTGGCCTACCCCCATCCTGCATTCATTGGCACATAGATTACATGGCATTCCTGATGGTGACTCAGGGATTCTCCCAGGGAGGCCAAAAGCCTTTCTAGCATCTCCATGATTTCTTAAGGAGATTTTTACTGCTTCATGAGGGCTTTCATGGATACATGACCTGCAGATGTTTATTGCCCTAGATAAAAATTGAGAAGGTTTTTTGCATATCCTGCAAACCCTCTCTTTTGTGGCAGGGTATGTATATGGATGCATTGTACTTCACTTATAAATTAGCTTACTTCATATTGAAAAATATTCTGTAGGGCGTGATAGTATTCTATCTAGATCTTAAGATAGGCTCTTTACGATACCTTTCCTATCTCCTTAGTCGAATCTTTGACTAGGGATAAGGTAGACCCACCACTGTTTATGTGAGCCCATTACATCTGTTGGTATATTATGTCTACATTTTGCCTACGATTATTTCGATTGTTGAGACGTTCCTCATGTCTTCGCCT
>JACGUG010000022.1 GCA_024256285.1 archaeon | reverse complement strand
AAGACTAAAATAAAAAGTCGGGGGAGGATTTACTCGAACTCTTCCCCACCAGGCATTGGTGGTGTCCTTGGCTCCCTCATCTTACTGGAGGCTATCACGTCATCGATTCTGAGTATCATGCATGCGGCTTCTGTAGCTGACTTTATTATCTGCTCCTTGACGATGACTGGTTCATAGATTCGTGCCTCATACGTATCTATAACCCCTCCGTCCCTGATTCCGATGCCAGCCCATATCTGGCCTTGACCGTGCTTGGCCCTTAGCTCTACCTGAGTGTCTATAAGATCAAGTCCTGCATTTTCGGCAAGTGTTAAAGGAATTACTTCGATAGATTCTGCAAACTTTTGAACGGCTAATTGCTCTCTGCCTGAGAGCGTGTGGGACCACTCCCGTAATTCATGAGCTATCTGAGCCTCTGGTGCCCCGCCACCCGCAACTATTGCAGGCTTCTGCATGACATCTCTTGTTACACAGATGGCATCGTGTAACGACCTTTCCGCCTCGTCGACTATCCTCTGAGTACCGCCTCTGATTAGAACCGTCACAGCCTTAGGGTTCTTACAACCTTCGATGAATACCCACCTGTCCTCCTCGATCTTCCTTTCCTCGACCATTTCAGCAAATCCCAAGTCGCCTTTAGTAATATCTTCAAGGGTAGTTACTGCTCTACCTCCAGTAGCCTTTGCTAGTTTGTCCATATCGCTCTGCTTTACCCTTCTTACAGCCATCATGCCTGATTTTGCAAGATAGTGCTGGGCGATATCATCTATGCCCTTCTGACAGATAACGACATTGGCGCCTATCTCAGATATCTTTTCCACCATGGCCTTTAACATGCGGTTCTCTTCATCAAGGAACATCTTTATCTGCTCAGGGTTGTTTATGTTGATCTTGGCATCGAACTCCGTCTTCTCTACCTCAAGAGGAGCATTTATGAGGGCTATCTTTGCGTCCTTGATCCTCTTCGGCATACCAGCATGAATTATCTCTTTGTCTATTATGATACCCCTTATTAGAGTGCTTTCACCTAAAGAGGTACCAGGCTTCTTCTCAAATTTTACATCGTCTATATCTACTCTATATGTACCGTTTACCTTTTCAGCCACTTGAAGGAGGGCATCGACTATAAGGTTTGCCAGTACACCACTTTCTCTTGATACCATCTTCGTCTCCATGCTCGTCTTGGCTATCTGGGCAAGCAATTCTCTATCGTCGGCAGCTATAGGCACTGCTATCTTGTTGAGCACCTTTAGTGCCTGCTCAGCAGCCTTTCTATAACCATCCACGATGGTTGTTGGGTGGACATCTTTGTTGATGAGTTCGTCAGCTCTCTCTAAGAGAGATCCTGAGAGGACTACTGCTGAGGTCGTCCCGTCTCCTACTTCATTATCGGTGGTCTTTGCGATTTCAACCATCATCTTCGCGGATGGATGTTGAATGTCGATCTCCTTCAGTATAGTAGCTCCATCGCTGGTTATCGTAACGTCACCTAGGCTGTCGACGAGCATCTTGTCCATACCACGTGGCCCTAGAGAGGACCTTATGACCTCTGCTACCAGTTTAGCAGCCATTATGTTATTTCTTTGAGCATCCTTGCCTTTGGTTTGGGCAGTACCCTCCCTAAGGATTAGGATGGGCTGTCCGGTTTGAGTAACTGCAGGAATAGCTTGTGCAGACATTTTTGATCACCTCATAACTTAATATGAGTGATTTTTTTCTGCCTTTTATACTTTACTATTCATATCATCTTAAAGCCTTCGTTATCGTGACATCTTTTATGAGCATTGTAGGAGCAAGAGTTGGGATAGATACTTCCCACCATTCGATCCACCTTCTCTCCTTAGATATGCCAAGGATGCTGGCAAGCTGTCTTGGAATACTATCACTTATTCGAAGCCCTACGACAGGGTGCTTTATCTTGCCATTTTCTATCAAGAAAGCGGCATCTCTAGGGATCGTAGAGTACTCCCCAGTCCTCATATTCTGAAATCTTGTATACCAATTGTTCGTTACTAAAATGCCTCTTTTTACTTCTTTTATGATATCATCCACACTCATCGTCCCAGGGTCCACTACAAGGTTCCAGGGATTGGGTTCTATTATTCCTGCATTGCCTGTAGAAGACTTGCCAAATTTTCTCGCCGTGGTGCTGTTGTGGAGGTAACCCTTCAATACACCTTTCTCGATTATTATGTTCTCACGAGTCGGTACGCCCTCATCATCAAAACCCCTCCCCCCAAGCCCTCCTTCCACCACGCCATAGTCCCTCAAGGTAAATTCATCTACACCTACCTTCTGATCAACTTTATCAATCAAGAAGGAGAGCCCAGCATCGACCGTGAAAGCTGATGAGAAGGAGCCGATATGCTGAACTACATCCGCTGTTACAGTAGGCATTGTAACGAGGTCACAGATACCTTCTTCCCAAGGATGAGGGTTTATAGAGACTTTTGCATAATCTCCCGCTACTCTTCCTGCTTCAGAAGGGTTAAAGTCGGTGAGCCTTGCGGCACAGGATAGTCCATGACCACTCGTCCCTTCATCAGTAAAAGCCCTCACATTGAGCAGTATCTTTGTTGTCTTATCCTTTCCCCTAGCATCGCCTGATGTAAGAATAGCAATCTCTTCCTCTGAAGCCATCAAAGAGCCTGAAACCCTAGTCGCCCCTGCTTCGAGCCCTGCGTCTACAGCTTCTTTGGCGAATTCTATCAATTTTACCCCATCTTCAGCCAATTTCTTATCGTAAATCCCGTGTAATGGATAACTGAATTCTCCTTTTGGTAATGGTGTATACTCTGGACTGGGCGATATCACCTTACAAGCCTTTATCAGATCTGAGGCGAATCTTTTTATCCCTTCTGCACTTGGATTGGATGTGACACCTATCATCCTCTTTCTATCCTTTGCTACGTAGAGGAAGAGCTCCAGGCTCTTTATATTCTTGGTCACTGTGATAGAGTTGTTGCTGAACCTTATCTGGTTTTCATTGTTCTTGGCACATATGGCAGATACATCTGTTGCTCCAAGCTTCAATGCCTCTCTGAGGGCTAGATCGGTCAGCTCGATTATCTCCACCTTACCTCGCCCCTACCCTAATTGCCCTGAGCCTCATATCTGGTCCACCAGTCCATACAGGAGCGCCTTGCATAGGGTCTCCTTTGCCACACGTTGCAGCCACGAACTCAACCTCCTTACCCCTTGCATCCACACTACTCCATAGCTTAGGGGTTGTGATCTCTAAGATAGGGTTTCTTACCATCCCTTTGATCTCTCCCTTTTCTATCATGTAAGCCTCTAGACCTACGTATCTTTGATTGAAGCGCTTATCATCGATATTCCACTCCATGAAGGATTTGATATAGACACCGAGTCTGATATCTTCTAAGAGTTCTTCTAGAGAGTAGTCGCCAGGCTCAACGAAAGTATTTGCCATTCTTATTATGGGCTCTCTATCATAGCTCGTAGACCTTGATGCACCATTGCTGGACACACCGAATTCGTATGCTGTGGACTTGTTATGTAAAAATTCACGAATTACTCCTGCCTCGATCAACCTCCTCTTCCTCGCAGGGACACCTTCATCATCGTAAAGGTAAAAACCGTTAGAGTGGGGGATCGTAGGATCGTCGCTCACATAGGCTTCTTCGCTCCCTATCTTCAGACCGATATCATCGGACTTCAGATAAGATTCGCCTGCTTGAGCCGCTTCTCTACCCAGTATCCTATCAGCTTCACCAGGATGACCTGCTGATTCGTGGGCGATTATGCCACTGACATCAGGACCGAGAACTACGTCTACCGTCTCCTTTGGAGGTCTTTGATCGTTCTTTACAACTAGGGCAAGATTCTCGGCCTTTTTTTGGACATATTCGTAAATCTTCAGTCGATCTACTACTTCCCATCCCCCACTCTCGCCAAGTTGAGAATAGCCAGAAGGTATAGTTATAGTAACTGTCTTGCCTTGGTAAGAAGTTGTGATGTAGCTATAGAAGCCCAAGCGAGGTACCCTGCTCCTTATCCTCGCCCCATCGCTGTTCATATACATCTTTTCTTCAAGAAGAGTTGTCGAAGCCAGTAACCTATTCGGGAAAGCAACGCCAGCTCTCCCGTCCTTTATCTGATATTCTATATTCTTTAACATTCCAAAAAGGTCTTCAAAGCCAACATTCTCGATGCTCTTCTTCTCCTTTGCTCTCCAATCTGCACTGATCGTCTTCTCTTCGCTAAAAAGTATCCTATGCTCTAAAAGGGATGATGATGCCTTCGCCCTTTTGACAGCCTTCTCTAAAATAACTTTTACATTCTCTCTTGATAGATCGTTGGTAGCCGAAAAGGCTAGAGAGCCAGAACAGATTACCCTTATGCCGATGCCGTAAGCATCTCCAATCGTAGCCGGCTCTGGAACTCCGTTTCTTAACAGACAACCAGTCGTTTTTATCTTATGTAACCTAGCCTCTGCATACTCCGCACCGAGTTTTTGAGCGAGGTCGACCGTCGATGTCAGTAGGTCTTCGTCCAAAACAATCACTTCAGATCACAAGATAAGACCATGAGAAAAACTTTACTTAATGGTTCTTTTAAATGGTTGGTAGATCGATATGTCTATCCTTCTCGGACATCTTTAGAATCGGATGGGGGTTTGAGTTCTGTTAAAGATTGAGAAGGGCAAGGGAGTTTACACTCTGATAACCTACATAGCCAAGGGGGTCGATGTGAAGGTTGGCAGACTAGGTTTTATGGAATTTAGAAGAGGGTGGTACGCTTATACAGGTTCTGCCCTAGGTCACGGCCCAACAGGATTGATGGGAAGGATTCAAAGGCATTTGAAAAAAGACAAAAAGTGCTTCTGGCATATAGACTACCTTCTAAAGAGTGAATACTCATCGGTAAGAGCGGTGGTCTATGCAGAAACGGAGAAGAGGTGTGAATGTAAGATCGAGGGAGAGATAGTTGAGGCGATGGATGTAGTGCCCATGAGAAGGTTTGGGTCTAGTGATTGTAACGGGGGATGTAAAAGCCATCTCCATTTTTTCATAGAAAACGATTTTAAGGTGATAACAAAGGGTATCATCGATGTTTACTACCATCTAGGTCTGATGCCCAAGTTATGCACTTTAAACTATAAGACGTTCTCTGCCGAGATTCATGAAAATTAAAGAGCCCTCCCCATCATGTATGCGTCTTCCTCATCCCTATAGTACCATCTGATCGTAGAAACGATCTTGAAGCCTAGCTTTTTATAAAGTCCTATGGCAGATGAATTGGAGATCCTCACTTCAAGGAAGATTTCTGAGCAACCCTTATCCTTCAATGCTTGCAGTGCTTCTTCGACAAGATTTCGTCCCAAGCCTTTTCTACGATGTTGTTCTAGCATCGCAAAGGAGATTATATGCCCCTTTCTAGCTATCCTGAACTTATAGAGAACAGACATGCCGTATTCGATCCTGCACATTATATAACCGACTACCATTCGGTCCTTTTCAACGACAAGAAAAGCTTCAGGCAATTCGTTCAACGTCGCTTCAAAGAAGTAGCTGGAATAATGCTCGGGCAGACTGGTCCAGTTTATTGAGGCGACCTGACTCAGGTCCTCCTTTTTACACCTTCTGATGAGATACTCTCCTATCTTCCTAAGGGATGCCTTCTGCAACTCCATCACAGATATGGATGTGATAGGTAAGTTTTAAGCTTATTTAAAAAAACTATGGTGTAAACCTATGTCTTATGCCATTTTAGACCTCTTTAACTTTCTTGGCGTTCTAACCTTTTCAGTTAATAAAATTCTTCTCAGAAATTTACATACATCTCCAACCAGTTTTTTAATTAAACATAGCGAGGATTAGAGTAGGCGAGAACGAATGTAGAAAGGATGTGCTTGGACCGGGTTGACACAATCAGACAAATAGTTTTAAAGGTTGGGGATTCTAAAAGAATTGGATTCTGAATGGTAGAGGATCGATCTTGGAATGCTCCATCGGATTACGATATGATAGTAGGTACTGTTAATTCCCATTTTCTTGTCAAGGATCATTACCTTAGGGATAGAGGTAGCATCGAATTTAGGGTCGATCCTACGCCAGATTTAAAGCAGAGTTTTGCAGAAGTAGCGAAACAACTCAAGTCAAGGGGTTTTATTACTCTCCTTAGAAAGACGGATGGTGACATAATTCTTATGGTGGGCAAGGTTGCCTATGCCACTCGTTTCAGCAGAAGGAAACCTCTGCTTCTCTTTCTGATAGTCGTCGGGGTTGTTCTAGTAGATGGTTGGTGGCGTTCGACAGATTTCATAAGCAGATTCGAATTGAATTTTGACCCAGCGTTCTTTACGATAGTTTATATGCTTGCTATAATGGGCATCATAGGAGTTCATGAGCTGGGGCACATGATAGCATCGGCTACACATGGTGTCAGATCTTCACTCCCATATTTTATCCCAGGATTGCCAGGTTATCTACCGACCTTTGGGGCCTTAATCACTGCTGGCGAGCCTCCTTTAAATAGAGATGCCCTCTTCGACTTAGGATTATCAGGTCCAATATCTGGCCTCATAATAACGTTGATAGTGACGATCCCTGGATCCATGACTTCCATACTTATGCCCTCTCCAGAGACCAACCAGATGATGGATGTGGGAGGGCTATTCATGATTAGCCCGAGCTTTCTTATGCTGGCGTTTTTTGAGTTGACTGGAATGGTACAAGAAGGCATGATCATCGTCCTTTCCCCCCTCGGCTTCGCAGCTTGGCTCGGCTTTATCATCACCTTTCTCAACATATTACCGGCTTGGCAACTTGATGGCGGTCATATCGTAAGAGCCGTTTTAGGAAGGGCGAAACATAAGGTAGCGACATATGCGAGTATACTCGTTCTGTTCTTGTTGGGTTATTGGTTGATGGCCCTTCTCGTTCTCCTTTTATCTATGGGAAGGGTGGAGATGAGCCCTTTAGACGATGTAACATCTATATCTAAGGGAAGGAAATACGTCTTCATATTTGTAATAATTCTTACCGTCCTTTTAGCACCTCTACCTTTCTGAATTTATTTATTAAGATCGATTTTGACTCTGGAAGGTTGGGAGGATGTTAGAGGCATCTGGGATTACGTATAATTTTGTTCTTGTACCAAGGTCATGCAGTATATAATTCAATGCATCACTGGCTTTCTTGGCAGTGCGTAGACCCAGCTTTATCTCAGAGTAATAATTGGGTAGTGTAGAAGTCAATATAACAGTATATGTCTGAAGAGCGGTTTTGAGATATATCAGATCTTCAAGGCCTTCTGCATACCCCCCACGCTTGATAAATTCGTCTAACTTCAACCTATCAGTAGTGTAAAGTTTGAAGGCTTCCGATCCTAGGCCTTCCGAACACTCTGCCAAGAGTGCCACTATCCCATCTTTGTCTAGTCCGCCTAGAACGTTCCAAAGCGATCTTATGGATGATGATAGAGTCAAGCTCCTTAAAGGATCCCCAAGACCCACAAGCATCGCACGGGCTGGTTTGTGTAAAACTCTCTTTGAAGATTCGTAAAGCTTCTTAGATGCCTTAGAATGGACATCTACCATGTTGCCTAGAAAGAGTTCGGATACTTCACCACTTCTATTTAGAACCTCTATCGAGAGAAACTCTCCAACTTCCTCTGCTACCCTTGATGCGAACCAAGCCGCATTCGTATCCAAGCCCGGCTTAGGATTGTCATCAAGGCGCCTTTTGAAGGCCTCTGCTATCAATCTAAAGTCTATAGCCTTAATGAGAGATGTAGGCCCTCCTCCAAAGCCGAATAATGGGTCAAAACTCACTTCTGATATGATTATCCTTCGATGTTCAAAGAAGGCTCGGGGTACCTTGACTCGAAAACCATCAACGATGCCAGCATCTTCTACAGGCTCTCCCATCGAGGTTACGTCTATAAGCTTCGCCTCAAGGGCTCTTTTCACCATATTCAGACGATCCTTTGGAGCTGTTATCATAAAATCCTTTTGGGATCTACCCTTTTCTATCTGTAATTCTATTAAGGAAGTCAAGACCTTGAGGGTCGCATTTGTTATATCTGATAGAAGTATCATCGATCCACCTTCTATTTCAACGCTATCCAATACTTCATAAAGAACTCCGTCATCGAGCCTTTGGATATCTGGCTTCAAGACTTCTGCTAAGTTTTCAGCCTTTATATCCACAGCCACCTCGACTTGACCGTAAGGTAACCATATCTCTGGCAAAGTTCAAGAATGTTAAGAAGCGCTAAATTTAAGCATTTCAGGTTCTACTGACTTAAGATTTGATTAGAGAATGTGCAGTTTCAGACTATCCTAAGGTCGAAGAGATCTGGAAGGCGGGGGGGACTCCTCGTACCATTTGATATGGGCAAACTTTACAGAAGGACCATGAAGAAAAGGTATGTGCTCCTTGCTGCTGAAATTGATGGAAGAATCGTTGGTGCTGTTGAAGCTTTTCATAGATTTATAATATGCTACATAAATCGTTTGGCAGTTCATCCAAAGCATCAGGGGAAAGGTATCGGCTCTGATCTGCTCATCGAGATTTGCAAAAGATTGAAGACAAGGAAAGCTCGTTTTGTCATTCTATGTATGAATCCAAGATCGGATAGGCCCAAAGACTTGATCAAATTCTATAGAAGGCACAGATTCAAAGCCATTGGAATAATCTTCATCAAAAGGCTTTGAAGAGCTAAAAAATGACATTTTTCCTCGATTCCACACATGACCTCACTTTAGGAATACTTAAAAACCGAGATGAAAGACACATTATAGAAGTTGGGATTCTTATGGGCTGGGATGATAGAAGGTTTGAGCTTGTTGAGGAGCTTGGAAAGGTTCTCATCAAGACAGGAGCCCTCCGATTTGGCACTTTCAAACTCACCAGTGGTAGGATGAGTTCATATTATATCGATCTCCGTATAGTGCCCAGCTTTCCTGAAGTCTTCAGTAAGACAGTAGATGTCTTTGTTGAGGCTCTTAAAAACATGGTGGGCCTGGGGAAGATAGATGCTATTGGTGGGATACCTACTGCGGGGTTGACCTATGCCACAGCTGTAGCATACAATCTTAAGAAGCCTTTCATATATGTTAGAAAAGAGACAAGGAAGCATGGCGTTCTAAAGAGGGTAGAGGGACTATTACGACCTGGTTGGAGGGTTGTAATATTAGACGATCTGATAACTACGGGCAACTCCATCCTCAGAACTGCAAAGGCTATAAGAGGGGAGGGCGGAATAGTCGAAGATGCATTGGTCCTGATAGATAGGATGGAAGGAGGGAGGGAGAGACTGGTGACTTCGAATGTAGAGCTTAGGGCCCTTGCAAAGATTACCGAGATCGCAGACTTCCTCTACGATAGGGGCATAATAGGTAGCGATGAGAGGATGGCGATATACAACATGGCCAAAGGTAAGTAAAAAAGCAAGTAATAATATTCTATAGCGTTTAGTATATCATCAAACCTTTCTCTTCTAGCAGGTTGTGGAGATTGGTGACAGCTTGGTAGACCTCAGCCTCCTTTTTAGCGCCTGTGCAAACAAGCTTACCGCTCGCGAAGAGGAGGATCACGGTCTTGGGTTCTTTCATCCTATGAATCAAGCCAGGGAATTGCTCAGGCTCGTACATCGATCGCTCCAACTTCCTAGCCGCTTCTTCGAGATGCACCTTGCCGCCAAGGCCGGCTGAAGCGACTATATTTTGTATCACTATGACTGGCTCATTAACTATCTCGATGCCACCCTTCTTCAACTTACTGACGACAGCCCTGACTGCCTTCTTGGCTTGCGCTTCTGATTTTGCGCCGGTGCATACCATCTTACCGGAGTTGAAGATGAGTGTAGCTGTCTTGGGGGACCTCAGTCTGAAGACGAGTCCCGGGAATTGTTCTGGATGATATTCAACATCAGGGAAGAGTCTCACGATCTCGTTTAAATCGATAGTTTGATCAACGCTAGCAGAAGCAACTACGTTCTCTATACTAATAATAGCCTTTGTCTGGGGCAATATAAAACTCACTATATAAAGTAAAATAAAACTAGTATTTAAATAATGAGTGAGTTGCAAGTGAGAGATGAATGAAGATTGGTATTTAAAGGATGAGTTACCTATGAGTGAGATTTAAGTGATATATAAGATATATTTTCATAGTATCCTTTTTCTCTTCTTCGAAGGGGTATAATTCGATGAAAAATATAACGAACAGTATGACTACGAGTAGCAAGTAATTGATAGGTGAAGGAAACAAGAGGGCAAGGTAACCTAGGTAGGGAACCCTGATACCTGTGTACGTGCCTATGTAATCTTCCTCTGTTACAACCCATCCCCAATATTCAAAGTCTGTTTGTGAATTTGCATCACCCTTAGTTATTATGGCCCTTTTTCCATCGTGAATAGTAGTATCGTTTATGCGATGTACTATTATATCATCGTAATTGGAAGGGCGGTGGAAGACTATGATGTCGCTTACCTCTACTAATTCATCGAACGGTTTATTATAAATGATTATGTAGTCACCCGAATTTAGAGTGGGCTCCATGCTTGGGCCTGATACACTTAGAAAGGGCGTGTTCGTCCCCAAGGCAACTCTGGGTACTATAAAGATGGCTCCCATGACGATCAGGATGATGGCTACATAAGACACTGCCTTGAGCAACTTTTTCCGATCGATCTGACTGCTCGCGAAATCTTTATTCATGCCAGCACCCTAAAAAGATCAAAGGGGTTAAATATACGTTTTTACATTTGCTTTACATAATAAATTTTCTTATAGAGGGGTTGGAGACGAGACCTACTACGATAATTAAGCTGATTCCAAATATCATAGAAGGTGAGCACGACTTGATAGAGATGGCTCGTGACTGTGGTCTAAGCTTCGAGGCCTTAAAGGAGGCTTTGGGCTTTCTTAAAAGCAAGAAGATAGCTGAACTTGATGGGGATACTGTTCGCTTTGAAAAGGGGGCAAAGGTCTTGACTGCAGTTTCAGCCGTGAAGTTAGGCTCAAGTGTAGATGAAGTCTCAAAAGCTCTAAACTGGAAGGATTTTGAAGAGTTCACTTGTTTTATCTTGGAATATAATGGTTACAGAGTTTACCAGAACTTTAGGCTAAGAAATCCTAGGAGAGAGATAGATGTCTTGGCAGTTAAAGATGATAGAGGTTTGGTCATAGATTGTAAACATCGGCACCGCTCAATGGGAGTATCGAGTATATCCAAAGTAGCAAAGGCTCAAGTTGAAAGGGCGGAGGAACTGATGAAGAGTGAAGAGGCAAAGAGGCTTAACTTGTCACATGTGATCCCATTGATAGTTACACTTTATAGTGAAAAGGTCTTCTTTATGAACAAAGTTCCTGTGGTACCCATCGATAAGTTTCGCCATTTTCTCTACGAATTGGATGGCCTGCTCGATACCGTTCTGATCGTCAGATGATGTTCATATCTGAATGGATGTAACCTTCTTCTCGATCAGTTTGAACAGTCCAAAAAGCGCTGATACCAAGTAACCTATCAAAATTGTAGCGAACAAGAATTGAAACTGTAGATTATAGCTTGGAGCAAAGAACATCATTGTTAGAAATGGTACAGAACTGATGTACCCTCCAATTATGGGCAAGAAAAGAAGGAGAAAGTACCCTAGGGACATACTGCCCTCTCTGGGCATTTTGATCGAGATTACAGTAAGAACTGTGTAGGCAGATGTGAAGGAGGCGATTGCAAGAGTGCTCAAGATAAGCCATAAAGAGGATAAGCCAATGAAGGGAAGGGAGACTAGTATCAACCCTAGAGGAAAGATGAGGGCGATTATTAAGAGGGCCAGAAAGAAGGACTTAAAGTATTCTATTATATGCTTCCCAGAAGTTAGAGGGATCCATAGATTCTCTCTATCAGAAGAATTCCATGTAGTAGCCAAGATAGATGGGACAAGGGCGCTATAGAAGGTCAAGAGGAAGAGAGGAGGGGTTGTTGTCGTTGCACTTGTATCTGGTGAAAAGAAGCTTGGAGAGACCAAACTGATTGCTGCATAAATAACGAAGAGCATCGTTATTGAGATCAGACTCCCATCTCTAATCATACGTACCAGATGCTTCTTGGTTAAAAAGCTCATCAAAGACCCCTTCAAGGGGTTTAAAGTCAGAAAAGTAGTCAGGGGTCCAAATTTTTCGATCGCGCTCCTCTGTTTGATAGCTTGAGCTTGAGGCCTGATTTCACCGAAAGAGAGCATTATGGTAGGCTGGATATAGTAGAATAGGTTCTTTTTGGAGATAGAGTAATATAACATAAAAGTGATAGCGACGAAAGCGCCCAGAAAAAAGATACTCGATATCTCAAGTAGACCCTGTCCCAGTAAATGGGCTATTGCTTTTGCTGCAAATGTGGATGGGTATGGCAGATTAGAATATTCGATTGGGAAGATATTCACGAAGCTCAAGCTTGGTAAGAGAAGTGCGGCTATGATCGAACCGATCAAGATTTTAGTCTTTTTGCAAGGTGCGATAAGATTTAGTATGCCGAGAGTCTGCATAACAAGTAGTGTTAGAACAACGTAAAGCTCGTAGACGAGAACGCTGATCAAAGCAGCCATAGAGGTCATGACCGATGTTAAAGTCAGACCGATTATGAAAAAAATGAATGGAGAAAAGAGGATATGAAGGACAACGAATTGAAAAAGAAGGTCTGAGAAGATGTACTGTCTGGGCTTGATCGCTGACGTGAAGATGAAGTCCAGCTCTGCTTGAAAGGCTGTCACACCCCCTCTCAAGCTCATTACTAAAGTCAAAGCAAGGTAGATCGCAAAGAAGGCTGAGAAGAAATTGATGAAGGAATCAAGTTCCATCCAAAAAGGCATATCTACCAACATCGCAAAGGAAAGTCCAAGAGAATTGATGCCTATGAATGCAAGGAGACCTAGAACAAGGCCGGACTTGGACGATCTGATCGAGCCGAAGTACTGCTTTATCTTGAAGGCAAAAATCGTCTTGATCTTACCCATCATCCTCTCTTCCTGAATAATCCAAAAAATCTTCTTCGCTTCAATCTTTCCTCTACAACTTCCTCGGTCTCTTGAGTCAACTTCAGAAATATCTCCTCTAAAGTGGAATCCTTGTCAGTTTCGCTGATACGTCTTAGTTTTTCTAGGTCTCCAGAGACCACGTTTCTTCCATAATGAATTATGCTCACTCTATCACAAAGTCTTTCCACTGTGTCGAGCATATGTGTTGAAACCAAGACAGACCGATCTTCTTTAAGCATCTCCTTCAATGTGTTCTTGATATGATGCTGCCCTGTTGGATCGATGCCGATGAGCGGTTCGTCTAGGATCAAGAAATCGGGTTCATGAATCAGAGCTGCTGAGATGGCAAGTTTCTGTTTCATGCCTCTTGAGAAGGATACGATGATGTCCCTTCTCCTCTTCTCAAGATCGAAGAGTTTGAAGTAATAATCGGTCCTCTCTTCTATCTCATTCGGTGGGACATCCCTTATCTTCGCTACGTAACCTAGGAACTCCTCAGCTGTTAAGTATTCGGGTAAAGTAGGGTTCTCAGGCAGGTAACCTATTCGTCTCTTGTATTCATAGGGCTCTTCAGAGATGTCTATCCCATCGATCTTCACAACCCCTTTATCCATCTTTAAAAGCCCTACCATGATCTTCAGTGTAGTCGTCTTACCAGCTCCATTGGGACCCAACAGCCCGAATATCTCGCCCCGCTCGATTTCAAGGTCCAGCCCCCTGACCGCCTGATTTCCATCATAGCTCTTCCAAAGGTTCAAGATCTCAAGTATGGGCACACCATAAGCACTCATAGACGATCCCTACAATCTTATGGCTTTATAAACAGATCACAGGTCACTTAAAGCCTTTTATTATTTTTCCTTTCGATCTCCTTCCTAAAACAGTAGGGGGATGCTTTCTTATACATTCTAAAACTCTCATCCTTGAGATACAAGCTTATTTAAAGTCGTTCAAAGAAATTATTGGGGAAAAATCGAGTATGGAAGGAGTTAAAGAAAGAATCGAAGAGATCAAGGCTGATAGAAACCATGGAGCCAGCTGGTTATCGAGACGAGCGTTAGATACTTTGAAGCTGGTAGCGGAGGAGAGCGATGCTACAACAGCTGATGATTTCATTAAGCATCTGATGCAGGTTGGAAGGGAACTGATGGAAGCTCGCCCAAGCATGGCACCCTTGACCAACATAATCAGCCATGCAATCCACGATGTCCTAGAGAGTTCAGAGAAAGACCTTGGCTCTTTGAAGAGATTCACAATTCATAAGGCTGAAGAATTGGCCGAAAGTTCTCGAGAAGCGATGCTCAAGGCTGCTGTGAATGTATCAGAACTGATTCGAGAGAGAGCCACCATAATAACCCATAGCTACAGCTCAACGGTCGTAGAAGCTATAAAGCGATCGAGAGGGAAAGGCGTTCGAGTTATCGTCACTGAATCAAGGCCCCTTTATGAAGGCAGGAAGCTTGCCCATGAGCTCTCATCCCTCGAGATTCCCGTTACTTTGATCATCAATTCTGCCGTAGGTCATTTTACGTCTGAAGCTGATGTTGCTCTTGTAGGTGCCGATAGCATACTGGCAGACGGTTCTATAGTCAACAAGATCGGTACGTATCTGTTGGCATTGGCAGCAAAGGAATCCAAAATACCATTTTATGTTACATGTGAAACATACAAATTCGATGTTAAAAGTTATCTGGGCATGAAGGTTAAGCTGGAGGAGAGGGAGGGTTCAGAGATAGTCGAAGGTTTAGCAGGAGTAAGCATCAGGAACCTTTATTTTGATGTCACGCCACCAAAGTTGGTCACGCGAATAGTGACAGATGAGAGGTCCTTCAAGCCCAGTGAAGTAGGGAGTTACATGGAGAGATTGAAAGGGTATCTTGAATGGTTTATCCAGACTTCTGATGGATCATAGGCCACTTAAAATTAGCTTTGGAGGGTTGCACTTTTCGATCTTCGCTGCTTTTTCATATACGCCAAGGTTCTTGATGACCCTTAGGGGATGGGCTTCTTCGATCTTAAAATGGAGAATCTCCTTTGACGGGACAGGAATTGACGCTAAACCTGTCTTGTAGTGAATCGAAAAAGGAGCCCTAACATCGCCCATGGGCTTAAGTGAGGACCAGTCGACCAAGATTTGAGGGGCTCTCTTCTTCTTATGGGCTACAGTCGATGTTGTCATCTTTCTACCATGTTGTACGATGTCAGGGAACATAGAAACCATGGCGCCGATCTTATCTTGGAGCCTATCCTCCAAAATACTCTGGATAGCTATCGTCATATCTCTATATATCTTGAATAAATCTCCTTTACTTCTCAATTCACTGTTGTCGAGGCTTGCCCAGACCTGAAAGCCTCTTGAACCACTGAACTTCGCCATAGGTTCAACTCCTAACTCTGTAAGGAGGTTCGAGAGTTCGAAGGCAACGTATTTTATGAAATCGAAGGCCTTTGGGCTCTTCATTACCTCTGAGCCTGCGTCCAGATCCAGAATAAAGAAGTCTGGCTCATCAGCACCTATCTTATGCACGTAAGGTATGAAATCTATGCAGTGGTCGAAGACGAGAGATAAGAGCTTATCCTCTGAGTCTACAGTTAGAAAGACAGGTTTTGGCTTATACTTGGCATATCGGACGAAGATAACGTTCATATCTCTTACAGGGTCTCTCTTTCCGGAGAAGACCTTCACTGCAGAGACAGCCCTATCCTTAAGGAAGGGGAGCATCAGGCTTGCTACACAAGGGTAGTATTTCTTGGCCAACCAGACCATTACATAGGAGCGGTTCAACTCCCCCTCCTTTTCAAGGATTATCTTCTCCATGGTCCTCTCTCCTTCATCGCTTAAAGAAAAGCCATTTTTGAAACGCTCAACAAGTCCTTGGGAGATCAGATCTTTCATTGCTCCCTCAACCTCTTCTTTACCGATCTCTTTTTTCTCTATAAAGGATACATCACGACGAACCTTCTCGAATATATGGTCGATTCCAGTAAGCTTCCCTTCTTCTTTGATCGATAGGAGCAGTAGAATCCTATCAGAGATAGTTGCCATAGATGCTCTCATGCATCAACAGACCTATATGGGTTTAGGTTCTTTGGTAGAAAACCTTAAACCACTTCGTGGCATAATTTTGATCGTATGTTTGAAGGTTTTATTGAGAGGATCGGTAGCACCGAGGCTCATGAGTTCCCTCCCGATTCGGTCTGGCTGAATACGGTCAAGCCCCTCTCCCTTGAGATGCTTAAGGGTCATGTGGTATTGCTGGACTTCTGGACGTATTGCTGTATCAATTGTATGCACACCATCCCAGACCTAAAGTGGATCGAGGAGAAGTATGCTGGCAAGCCTGTAGTTGTGATAGGGGTCCACTCAGCCAAGTTCTACAATGAGAACGATCCAGACAACATCAGAGAGGCGATCCAGAGGTATGGTATAGAGCATCCTGTAGTCGTTGATAAAGATATGAAGATCTGGAGAAGTTATGGGGTTAGAGGATGGCCTACGATCGTGATAATGGACTCTTCAGGCAAGGTGGTCTATCATCAGTCTGGGGAGGGGCAGAGGGATAACATAGACTCTGTGATAGAAGTTCTCCTCGAAAGGTATGAGAAGACGGGAAAGCTGGCAGTGCCCATAGAGATCGAGAGACCAAGGATCGAGAGGGACGGGATTGTTCTATCCAGGAAAGCTCTCCTTCTCTCCAGACTGGAGGATGATCACATTAAGCGATTCAAACCATAACAGGATCCTTGTCGTTGATGTTGATGGGAAGATAGTTGAGA
>JACGUG010000086.1 GCA_024256285.1 archaeon | reverse complement strand
ACTACATCGACTTCGTTAGAAGCCTTTTCTAATCCAGAGTCTTCAACTGTTTTTATGAACTCATCAGCAGTTAAGACTATAGCATCGTCACGCCTCATCTTCTGATCTATCTCTTCGTAGGTTCTTCGCTTTTCATCTCCACGTTCTTCAGACATAACCTCTACCTCACTAACACAAGAATCAATCCGTAAATATTTTTTGGTAAAAATTACCTTTTATACAAAATAGTCTTTCTAACTGCAACGTTTATAAGTTCAATCATTTTGTATTAAAAAGGCGATATTATGCCTTCAAAATCGACAGAAGCTTTTTCGAATGGTGTTAATACCTCAACCAAGAACCCAAGTCTGTTTGTTCCGTCGCTTGCACCGATAGTTGTTCAACTGCTCTTCCTCATATTGGCCTATGTGGTCTTCCCGATAAGATACGGCTTCTACCCTTTCTTCGAAATATTGATCCCAAATCCATATCTTATCTGGGGAGGCTATTTCATAGCATCCATAGTCGGATTCATAGCTTTCTGCATGGTTGTCGATATGACTAACGATGTCATCAATGGGCGCCAGATAGACTTGAAAAAGAGCATGAATCTTGTGACTGGAAGACTGGGCACTTTGATCGTCGCTGCCATTATTTCAGCTATATTCTTCATAACGTTCTTCTTGATCCCTGTCGCTCTATTCATAGCTGTAATCGCTATAATAGAGGGAACAGATGCCATCGAGAGCACAAAAAGATCGTTCGACTTCGTTATCAAAAACCTTGGAGAAGTTATTATTTTCATAATCATCATAATCGTTGTGGCTATCATCCTAGGCATCGGTTTAGCATTTATTCCCTTTGTCGGAGCATATATTGGAGCTATAGTAAGCTGGATTGTAGACGTTATCTTTATAGTGGCGTCTGTGCACTTTTACCTCTCTTTAAGGCAACCGATGCCTCCACCCCCACCAACTTCGTAACTTATAGCTTTCCACCTTAATCCGATTTAACCCACCTTTCATTTTTCCGTCTAAAGTTCGAGCCTTAAAAGTGGAAAAGATCACCTACTGAACACGTCATTTTAGGTTTCTAACTAATTTTTGAATTGTTTTTGTCAATTTGAAAAAGTTACTCATACTCTATCGTTGCTGGTGGCTTAGGAGAGACGTCCCAATAAACTTCTTTTACACCATATCTCTTAACTATCTCATCTGCTATTCTTCCAATGGTTTTTATAGGAATTTCGTTGACCGTCACATTTATCGCATCGATACTGTTGACAGACCTTATGGCAACTACATATCCTAATGGACCGACTTCAGAGCCGACCTTGTACAAGACTCTTGAAAGTGAAGTTTCTGCTGGTATTTCACTACCTAATCTATCTAAGATATCGTAGCCCAACTCAGCATCACTTTCTATACAGAGGGGGTGGCTATAGACTCTCTTACCATCTCTCACCCCTGTAACCTTTGTATTTAGAATTTTATATCGAATGTCCTTCCTTGTCCTCTCCTTTAGTAGAGACGCGATCTCCTCTTTCCCTTTGATGAATTCATCGTCGAACGTCGCAGCAAATGACTGAAAAGGCATCTGTTCCCCTGTCTTCTCATCAATATAAAGGTTGATGCCGAACCTTCCTTCCGTATATTCATCGACCATCTGTTCAACTGTATCATTCGCCATCTTCTCGATCTTCAGTTTTTCTGGGGTGATCGTGCCGACAGTCCTGACTGAGAGACCTGGACCGGGGAAGGGTTGCCTTCTGGAGACGTTTTCTAAAACCTTCATCTTATATCTGGACCATAAAAATTCTGCAACCCTCCTAACTTCATCTTTGCAAAGACCTGCGAGGGGCTCTAAAACCTTCTTAACTTTGCTGAATCTTAGATGGACGTTGTGCTGACTTTTTATTCCGCCGTCTGTCTCAATTATATCTGGCAAGATAGTCCCTTGAGTCATCACATTGCAGTTAGATTCGACCATCTGTTGATCGGTTATGATCTCGTAGGCTCTACGGAACCCCAGCCTCTTCTGTTCTGCATCAGGGATGCCCATTACCTTATCATAAAATAAATTTCTTGCATTTAAGAGATTGAAATTCTTAAAATCAGAGAACTTTTCAGCAATCATCTCAGGTTCTTCCCTTCCCCTTATCAGCCTCATGAACCCAGTGTCTATATGTGAGACGCAGAGCCTATCTCCTATCTCCAAGTGAAAGAGCGTTGCCGTGACTGCGGAATCGACTCCTCCTGAAACCATTATCTTAACTTTATCTTCTGGTCTCACGTGATCTCTGATGAAACTTCTTGCACCTTTCACAAAAACTTCAGAGTCTTCTCTTGGGGAGACTTCTGGCTTTAAATATCTGAATATTGTGGCAATCGACATTTGTGATCTGGAGGTCAATATCTGAGTTTAAATCTGTTCTCCTTATCTTTCGAATGCCTTGATAACTGCCTCTTTATGCTCCTCGCTGTAATCATGCCTAACTTTGGCACTGAAGCAATCTTATCTACAGGTGCCGATATCAGTTTTTCAAGGTCTGTAAAGCCATAGTTATACAAAGATCTAGCCCTGACTCTCCCAATACCTTCCATTTTAGTCAATGGTATCAGCTCAGATTTCACGCCGTCTTTTATCCTCTGCATAAGAATTCCAATTTCGGGCAACAGGTCTTTTCTTCCTAACAACTTAGAGAGTTCAAAGAGTGAATGAGCCAGCCATTCAGCAGTCTCGACAGCCCTATGCAGGTCTCCTGGCTCTACACCGAGTTTTTCAAGTAGCTTGTCTTCGCCCCATTCATTTATCCAGCCGTAAAGAACAAGAAGGCACCTAAAATTCTCAAAGAATTCACCATAGATATCGAATTCATGCTCAGGGACTGGGAATATGAACTCATCCCTGCATTCATCGATCAACATGAGGGCCTCATCCATATCTTTATTTCTTAATGGGAACTTTGGAGTGAAGTCGGGCGAAGAAACTATAAGATGAAGGAAGCCCAAAAGATGAGGTTTGTATCTATCAGCTACATTTAAGGCATCCCTGAACATGACACCCGTAACTGGGTCTATGTAAAGTGTGGAGACCCTTCTGCCGAATTCTGTAGCAACGTAACTCTTACCCCTTTCTCCAACCAAGTCTTCATCTATGAGATACTTCATCGCCCTATTCACCTTTGATTGTATCCTAGTCCGTCTATGCTGGATAGCCAACAGTGATCTGGAGAGTAAGTTGGAAATCTCCTCATCGGTTATTCTGGGGAAGCTCGCTATAGTGGCGAGAAGGTGGGTCCTCAAGGCAGATTCGTTGTATAGCCTTGAGCGAATAGGTTCTGGTTCTCCTTCTATGTATTCGTAAAATATCTCTTCTACATCCATCCGGTTAGAGGCTATTATGACCGTCTCCCCCACATCGTCATACTTCGGTCTTCCAGCCCTTCCACACATCTGCTTGTACTCTAAGACCAAGATAGGCGTTTTTCCTCCATACCTTGAGTTGTATCTCATCAAGCTACTTATTACAACTCTTCGGGCGGGTAAGTTCACCCCTGACGCAAGTGTAGGAGTCGCTGCTAAGACTTTGATCAAACCTCTCTTAAAGCCATCTTCTATGATGGCTCTATGCTTGCTTGTGAGGCCTGCATGGTGAAAGGCTGCTCCATTCTCCACAACTTTAGATAAGATTTTGCTCAGTTTTGTCTCATTGCCTGCTGAGATTATTTCCTTTGAGACCTCCTCGACTTCCTTCACCTCATCCTCTGTTAGATAGTGTGGAGCAATCTCTGAAGCCTTCAAGGCAAAGCTGACTGCCCTC
>JACGUG010000021.1 GCA_024256285.1 archaeon | reverse complement strand
CTCGGGATTACAATACAAGCCGTTTCAAAGCAACTTAAACGGCTGATAAGGAGGGGGATGGTGGAGGTAGGTTCAGAGAGCGCAAATTATAGGTTGACTCCCAATGGTCTCGAGAAGTTACATGAAGACATTACTACCCTGGAAAAATACGTAGCAAGGATCAAAAATTATTTGAAGAATGAACGTGTGTGGCCAGCCATAGCAGCCCAACCAATAAAGGAGGGGGATGAGGTAGGACTGATGATGAGGGATGGTGTTCTATATGCCATGGCCTCAAACCATCCGGATTTTGAAGCATTCGGAAGGGCTGTTGTAGACGCCGATCTGGGAGAGGATGTTGGCTTACGGGACTTAAGAGGACAAGTGAAATTAAATCGAGGGAAGATCTTGCTCATTAAGCTACCCAGCATAAAGCAAGGAGGCTCAAGAAGCGTCGACTTGGAAAAGGTTCACAAACTCTATGAGGAATTCAAACCAGATAGAATAGGCGTCATGGGAACTGTTGGGAGGGCTGTCCTAAATAAGTTGAAGCTCAAGGCTGACCTTGAATTCGGCGTAACTAGAGTAGCTGCTCTAACTGCATTGAGAGGATTAAACGTATTCGTGCTTGCAGTCGGCAGAATGGTCAACAAAGTGATCGAAGAAATAGGTAACGTGAGCGCTAAACATGTCGTCGACATAACGTATACAGTCGAAGACGTAAGGATTCGGTGAATGCTGGGTTTGCTCGGGGCTTTAGTGGTACGCTTTTCAATGCGTGATACCACTGTCTTACAGCCTCATGAAAGAAAATCGTAATTCGGCCGCCTTTCTCAGAGAAGCCCATGACTCCCTACCCTTTGAATGATAAGATCTACCCAGCCATAAGATGGACAGACGTCAAAGTAAGAGTTAGGCAAGCAACTCCGCAATCTTAAGCCAATTATCTAACCTTATCTTGACAAGTCCATGACCGATACCATAAGACTATTAAAAAAGTTACGAAAAGTATCTTTGAGCTAATTGATCGTCGACTTTAACTTCGAAGGTAAATATGTAGTAGTTATTGGAGGTGGCGCTGAGGGTTACCGAAAGACCCTAAGCTTCTTGGACGCTGGAGCAAAAGTTCTCGTCATCAGCAAAACGTTCTCAGCTGGCTTCAAAAAGCTAAATAGTCTTAGAAAGGTAAAGTTGTCAACTAGAGATATTGGAAAAGGGTTTTCTATCATCGATGATCTTAGCCCAAGACCAGACTTATTCATAGTTGCCACCAATGATAGAAATCTGAACCTAGAACTTGCCAAACAAGCAAAAGCAAATAATTGCATGGTGCTAGCCGTGGATAACCCCTCTATTAGTGATTTTACTCAACTAGCTATAGCTCGAATAGGAGACTTCAGAATTGCCATATCCACTGGTGGAAAGAGTCCTGCAATGGCCAGAGTTTTAAGAAAGAGAATAGAGAAGATGATTAAAAAAGAAGACATACTGCAAGTTCAGTTACAAGAATTTATGAGAGGGATTCTAAAGCAAAAGGTTCAAGATCATAAGATTAGAAGAAGACTTCTTTACGCCATACTTAAAAATGATGAAATACGAAAGCTTTTAAGAAATGATGAGGTAGATAAAGCAAAGGCTTTAGCCATGGAGCTCATAAAAGATTCTTTGGTTAATTATAGAGCTCAAGTATCATGAAACTCTTAGTCAATGATAGATCCTTTATGAGTATTCCAATATTGAGCTAAAGCAAATAGAGCTTCCTCGAATAGATACTTTTTTGGCATTACATCAACTTTCACTTTCAATTCGTGAAGCGTCTTAGCCGTTAGAGGGCCGATCGCTACAATAGTCGACTTGTTATTCAGAAGATTTCTCAATTCGTCTTCAGATAAGTGTCTCCTTAGCATTTGAAATAAATTATTGACGGATAACGAACTACCGAAGATTATCGCGTGAATCTTTCCGTAGATCAGGTCATGAAGGAATCTTTTCTCAACATATGGATCGTTGGGAATGAATGATTCATACACATAAATCTCTCTTACGATTACTCTCATCATTTCTAGGTTTTCTTTTAGAGTTGGAGTTGCAACATTTGTACGTAGCAAATAAACGATTTTGCCTGAAATATCGAGTCGCCCTAGACTCTCTACGATCCCTTGTGAACTATATTTTTCTGGGATTAAGTCCACATGAATTTGGCAAGATTCTAGCTTAGAAGCAGTTTTTGGACCAACTGCTACTATAAAGACCTTAGTTAGATATTTTAGTAATTTGTCTTTTAACCTTAGGATTTCAGCGGATTCGAGTAGATGCTTTATACCATTAACACTCATGAAAATAACGTAATCTACCTTTCCTTTGGTAAGGTCGTCGACAAAATTCTTCACGGTAGATAAGTTGTCTGACCTTTTTGTCTCTATAGTTGGAATTAGATAGGGTTCTCCTCCTTCCCTTTTGATAATATCACAGACTTCTTCCGCCTGATCTCGAGGTCTTGTTATGGCAATCGTTCTTCCTTTGAACATATAGGCACCTTGAACCAATGAAGTTTTTCCCCAAGCCTAACGACTTCTCCTATAACGATTACTGCAGGGGGGCTCACCTTTCTTTCCTTGGCCTCCTTTACTATTGTGCCAAGTCTGCCAATTAATGTCCTTTGATCTGCCAAAGTTCCCCGCTCGATGATTGCTACATGAGTATCCAAACTCAGACCACCCCTCATAAGACTCTCCACTATCGACTTTAATTGTCCTACACCCATTAGAATGACAATCGTATCTACCGAATTTGCTAACTTGTCCCACTTAACCTTTCCTTTCCCCTTTGTTGCTCGGTGACCTGTGACGATAGCAATAGAGGAAGAATAATCTCTATGGGTGAGGGGGATGCCTGCATAAGCAGAGGCAGCTAAAGCCGAGGTTATTCCTGGCACTACTTCAAAATCGATATTATGGTTCATCAATATCTCTGCTTCTTCCCCTCCTCTACCGAAAAGAAATGGGTCTCCACCTTTCAACCTGACTACCGTCTTGCCTTCAAGAGCTTTGTTGACGATCAATTTGTTAATCTCTTCTTGAGATAGCTCATGTTTTCCAGGTCCCTTTCCAACGTAGATCTTCTCTGTTTTTTGTGGGACTAATTGAAGGATCGATTTGCTCACAAGTTTATCATAAATTACTACATCAGCCTTTTTTAAGAGTTCTACAGCCTTTACTGTAAGAAGATCAGGGTCTCCAGGTCCTGCGCCTACAAGGAAAACTTTACCATGCCCCATATTTTTTCCTCCACTCGATTTCGAAGGCTTTAGCCCCTTTTTCTAATAGGCTTTGAGCAACCTCACCACCTAACCTTTCAGCTTCGTCAAGATCGCCTTTGGCAAAAGAGAAAATTTTCTTACGAGCGTCGACTGAAAAGACACAACCATAAAGTGACAAGGACTTATCATCAGCACGCCCTATAACACCAATAGGCACACGACAGCCACCTTTAAGCGCAAACACTAAACTTCTCTCAGCAGTAACCTCGGCCCTTGTTAGAGGATCGTCTATGGAGCGAAGCAGTTCTATGATAGCCTTATTGTTTCCTTTTGTAACTACAGCTAAAGCTCCTTGTCCAGCAGCAGGAGCAAAATCGTATATTGGTAGGCGTTCAGTAATCAGATTGTTAAGGCACATTCTATCAAGTCCTGCTTCAGCCAATATTACCCCATCGAATTCACCTCGATTTACTTTAGCGATTCTTGTTTCTACATTACCTCTAATGGGTTTAACCTCTAAATCAGGGCGTAGAAATTTAACTTGAGCCATTCTTCTCAAGCTACTAGTCCCTATAACTGCACCCTTAGGTAACTTTTTTAGAGGTATGCTTTTAGAAAATAGAACATCGTGTGGTGAAAGCCTTTTCGGTATCGCCACTATTTTTGTCCCTAAGTTATCTAAAATGGGCACGTCCTTAAGGCTGTGAACTGCAAAGTCGACCTCTCCTTTTACTACAGCTACATCGATTTCCTTTTCAAAGATACCTTTCCTATCGATAGTAAAAAGAGGTTTTCCTCGTTCTTTGTCTCCTGTTGTCTTAACGACTTTAACTTTTACCTCTAGCTCAGGATAAAAGAATTTAAGGCTTTTTATGACCATATCTGTCTGTATCAGTGACAGCTTGCTTCCTCTAGTACCGACTGTTAAAATCATCCCTGAAACTAACCGACCTTACTTATGTTGCACAAAGCATTGTCAAAAGCATTGATTGTATTTTCCAAATCCTCCTCAGTATGTGCGGTTGATAGGAAGCAAGTTTCGAATTGTGAAGGTGGCACGAATATACCACATCTTAAGAGTTTCTGAAAGTAACTATGAAACATACGTATGTCAGATAACTTAGCCTTTGTATAATCGGTTACTGGATGAGGAGCAAAGAAGATCTGAAACATAGAGGCGATGCTGTTTACTTGTGCTTCTATATGATGATCTGAAACCGAATCCATAAGGGCTTTCTTTACTTCTTCACCGGCCTTTTCGAGTTTTGGATATATTTTATTCCAATTTTTATCCAAGATCTGAAGAGTAACGTAACCTGCGGCTACCGAAATTGGATTGCCACTAAATGTTCCAGCTTGGTATACTTTACCGAGTGGGGATACATATTGCATGATCTCCCTTCGACCACCAAAGGCTGCTATGGGAAAGCCACCACCAAGGATCTTACCCAATGTTGTCATATCTGGTTTTATATCATAGTATTCTTGCGCCCCTCCTAGAGCGAGCCTGAAGCCTGTGATGATTTCATCGAATATAAGAAGTATGCCATGATCGGAAGTTATTTTTCGCATCTTATTCAGATATCCTTCCTCTGGTAGAATGAGACCAGTATTTCCTATGACTGGTTCGACTATTAATGCAGCGATATCGTATCCCTCATGTTCAACAATCTCTTCTAACGCCCTAATATCGTTATAAGGCAATACTATAGTGTTTCGACCAGTCTCCTCAGGGATGCCAAGCGAGGTGGGGGCTCCGAACGTAATGGCTCCAGATCCTGCTTTGACTAGAACGTAATCATGTGATCCGTGGAAGCACCCCTCGAACTTGACGATCTTCTTCCTTCCTGTGAAGCCTCTCGCAACCCTTATTGCATGCATCGTTGCTTCCGTGCCTGAGTTCACTAGCCTAAGCATTTCTACGGACGGAATAGACTTGCTGATTAATTCTGCGAACTCTACTTCCTTTTCAGTTGGGGTACCATAAAGTGTGCCCTTTGTTAGTTGCTCTTTCACAGCATCCAAAACTTCTTCAGACGAATGGCCAAAAATTAGGGGACCGTAAGCCATGCAATAATCTATGTAAGAAGCTCCATCTACACTGCATATTTTGGAGCCACTTGCCTTTTCCACAAAGAACGGATAAGGTTCAAATGCTCTGACAGGGCTATTCACTCCGCCAGGTAAGATTTTTTTAGCTCTTTCGAAAAGCTCTAGTGATCTAGTTTTACCTGAGGCTAATCTAACCATTGTCCCACATCCTTGGCAAAGTAGGTGATAATTAAATCGGCTCCAGCCCGCTTGATACCTGTTAGAATTTCAAGGATGGCAGATTTCTCATCGATCCATCCCTTTTGAGCTGTGGCTTTTACCATGGCATATTCTCCACTTACATTATATGCCGCAACAGGAACTTCGAACTTCGCTTTAACACGATATATCAAGTCTAGGTAGGGTAGGGCCGGTTTGACCATAACTATATCTGCTCCTTCACGTATATCCAGCTCGACTTCACGCAATGCCTCATTCGAATTTCCGTAATCCATTTGATAACTCTTTCTATCACCAAACTCGGGCTTAGATTCAGCTGCCTCTCGAAAGGGACCATAAAAGCAAGAAGCATACTTAGCAGAGTAAGCCATAATACTTGTGTGATTAAAGCCAGAGTCGTCCAAGGCTTCTCTTATCGCTTTTACCTGGCCATCCATCATAGCGGATGGGGCTACGATGTCTACCCCCGCCTGAGCTTGACTAACAGCTACCTTCTGTAAGATTTTGAGAGTAGAGTCATTATCAACTTCCCCCTCTTTTACTATCCCACAATGTCCATGGGTGGTATATTCGCAGAGGCAGACATCGGTTATGATAACGATTCGATCACCAAATTCACGTTTTAATTCACGAACTGTTCTTTGAATAACTCCATCTGTGGCAAAAGCTTGGGAACCTATTTCATCTTTTTTAAAGGGTACACCAAAGAGAATCAAGGCTTTTATGTTTAGGTCGATTACTTGTCGAACTTCTTTAATCACATATTGAATTGGCAATCGGAAATATTCTGGCATTGACTCGATAGGGATGGGTTTTTGTGCACGTTCGTCAACGAAGATAGGATAAACTAAGTCACTTCGATTAAGCTTGGTTTCACGAATCAAATCTCGCAGGGCAGATGTTCTACGTAATCTCCTTGGCCTAATTATAGGAAAACCCAAATATTCAGACACCTCCTAAAGCTTTCTTAATTAAGGTGTAATTCCGAATTTTCAACTTCAATATCATAGCCTCTAGGCGTGACCATCCTGCCGTTGAATAAGCGAGTAGTCGAATTTCCAACGATAATCGTAGTAGCCATGTCTATTTCGTAGTTCAGCATCTTCTCAAGCGTAGTTATAATCGCTTTTTCTTGTTCTCTTTTAGCTTGCCTAACTATTCCTACTGGAGTTTTAGGACTTCGGTAACTCAATAGTATCTTATGAGCTTTGATCAGTTGTGTTCTCCTCTTTTGACTTTTAGGATTGTAAATAATTATCACAAAGTCAGCCTTAGTTGCTAACGTCAATCTCTCTTCGATCAGGTTCCAAGGAGTTAAGATGTCACTTAGGCTTATTATAGCGAAATCTCCCATGATAGGGGCCCCAAGTATAGCAGCTGCCGCTACAGCCGCTGTTACACCTGGAATGATCTCTATATCAACATCCACTTTTCTAAGTTCGGCTACCTTGATGATCAAGCCTGCTATGCCATAAACACCAGGATCTCCTCCACTGACAGCTACAACTCTTTTATCCTCGAGAGCCTTCGTAACAGCTATCTCAGCTCTTTCAACTTCTTGCCGCATCCCAGTTGCGATTACTTCAACGCCATTTGGGATTATTGATTGTATCAACTTTACGTATGTTTTATAACCTATAACCACTTCTGATTCTTCTATTTCTTGTTTAGCTTTCAATGTCATATGTTCGATTGCTCCAGGCCCGATACCAACAACAGCTACCCGTCCTTTACGATCAGATCTGATAAATGGATCTTTATTTAATAATTCTATTCGCCTCTTGAGATAGCTATCGTCACACCTTCTACAAATTTGGTCTTTTTAAGGAGCAAACTGGCTTCACTCCCAGCAGCTATTAATGCTGCTTGTTCACATACTCCTCCAACTCCTACTTTCTTTTTGACAGTTTCTGAAGGAGAGGATAGATCGGGGTGCTCAAGCGTTTTAATGTTTTCCATGTTAATGATCTCTATCGGCCATCCTAAATCTTCAGCCGCCTCCATTATGCTTGATGAGCCCTTTTTTATCTCGGCCGTGGCCAAGCAATTCACTCGATCTAGTGGAATGTTTACTCGATCTAAAGCTAAAGTTATAGCTTTGATTATTTCTTCTTTATCGATGTTCTTTCTAGAGCCTATTCCTACAACTATCTTCTTAGGGTGGAGAACGACTGCTGGTTTTTTTGATTCTTCATTTAGGTCTTCTTCCGTGATTATTATGCCTGCATCATACTCGTTTATGATCTCTCTCGCCAGTTCGACATCATCCACAACTTTAGTCTTAAAGTCTTTAATGCATCCGAGGAGGTTACTGACATCTCTTGTCAAGACTACGATCACCCTCTCTTTGTTTACTATAGCTGAGTTGACAGCCAAAAGACCTTCAAAGTTCTTGATCTTGCAATGTAATTCCCTTGCCAGTTCTTCAACACTCTTCTTACCCAATAAATCAGAAGCAGTTGTAATAACAGCCGTAGCTCCTATCTTATCAGCTATTAGTTTTGTTAACTCATTAGATCCACCCAAATGACCGGATAGAAGACTGACTGCAAATTTACCCAAATCATCAACCGCGACGACTGCGGGGTCGGTTCTTTTATCTTTTACACAAGGGGCTACAGCTCTAACTGTGATTCCAATAGCCATAACCGAAATTATTGCATCTACCTTATCAAAAATATTTTTGATGAAATCTCCTAGCTTTGTATTCATGGGCGTTATTCCTTTGGGCACATACTTTGCTGGAGCAAAGACTGTGCAGTTGAACTCCATTCCGCTTAATGCATTCTTTATCTTAATAGCAGTATCTACACCGTATTTGGAAAGAGTGATGATCGAAATGCCTTTAGAGAACATTTTTACCTACCTTTGCGGTAACCGTGAGTAAAGGTTGGATCGTAAAGTTTTGAAAACTCGTAAGTTTTGGGTTTTAATACTTCTCCGACGATAATTAGTGTTGTCTTCTCAAACCCAGCCTCTTTAACCTTCTTAGAAATGTTCTCTAGAGTACCTTTAATGATTTTTTCTTCAGGCCAAGATGCTTTATATACTGCTGCAACAGGGGTATCTTTTGGTAAGCCTCCTTGTAAAAGATCTTCAACTATAGAATCGATCTGTTTAATGCCCAAAAATATGGCTATGGTTGCTTTATGCTTCGCTAACTCTTTGATTATTCCTTTTTCAGGCACTGGAGTCTTACCTTCAGGTCTAGTTATGATGACAGTTTGGGAGATAGAAGGTAATGTTAATTCCCTCTTTAAGCTTGCTGATGCTGCGAATAAAGAACTCACGCCAGGAACTATTTCGCAGTCTATTCCCTTAGCCATAAGGTGATCGATCTGTTCCTGTATAGCTCCATAAATGCTTGGATCACCGTCATGAACTCTAGCAACGAGTTTGCCTTCTTGTACGCTTTTTATCATCAGATTCAGAAGGTCCTCTAAATTCATAGTGGCGCTGTTGTAAATTTCTGCTTCAGGTTTAGTGAACTTAAGTATTTCTGGGTTTACAAGTGAGCCAGCATATATGATTACAGAAGCCTCTTCAAGGATCTTTTTACCCTTAAGGGTCAAGAGGTCGGGGTCTCCTGGGCCTACACCGATAAAGACGATCTTGCCCACTACCTTTCACCTTTTCTTTTTATTATGGCCATTGAGAAATAATCTTCAGAGGCAAACCAACTTTGTAAATCGATTAATCTCCCAATCTTCATCTCTTCATTAGGCATAGTGCATCTTCTGGCTATGATAACTAGTGAATTTTTTGTAAAACCTACTTTTTCTAGAATAGGAAGTATGCCCTTTAGGCGTTGAACTCCCTTTATAAAAACCAAGTTATCAGCATACCTAACTATTTCTTCGATTTGCTCAAGATCACGGTCAGATGGAACTATTGTTAATATCTCATTTCCCTCTGCCAGAAATACACCAGACCTAGCAGCACAAGCAGTTAGCGAGGTAACTCCTGGGATGATCTCTAAGTCGATCTTGGGATATTTTTCTCCAATTTTCCGTGCGAGATAAGCGAATGTACTGTATAACGTAGGATCCCCTAGCACAACGTATGCAACTAGCTTATCACACTTGGCTTTCTCAGCCATAATTTCAGCATTCCTATCCCAAGCTATTTCAAGCTCTTTTTTGTCTCTTGTCATTGGGAGCATCAATTCGAGTATCTCAGGGGGTCTATCTCTCTCCTCCAAAACAGGTTTTATTACACTCAGAGCTATGCTTGGCTTTCTTCTCTGTACCTTGGGAACGAATATTACATCTGCCTTCCTTAGCATCTTTGCTGCTTTGATTGTAATAAGTTCTGGATTGCCAGGCCCGATTCCTATTCCTATTATTCTACCCATTATACTTACACCAAGAGTTCAACCTTTCGTAGCAGATATTATTGTAATTGGATTTCTTGCTATCATCATCATTTTCGTGCCCACTTCTCGTCCTTTAGCAATAAAGGCTTGCAAAACTTCTAAATCTTTGAAGTTTAGCTTTCTAAGCTCAATTAGTGCTGTATGGCTTGTCTCTAAGAGGATAGCATTTATTACTATGCGCCCATTCACTTTCAATTTCTTAGCAGAGACTCTTATCACATCTTGTGACAATCCCCCTCCTATGATGATTGTGTCGACTATTGGCAGATTATGTATAACCTCTGGAGCCTTGCCATGTACACATGTAACGATGTCTTCTACTCCGAACCTTACGGCATTCTCTTTGGTCAATCTAATGGCTTCCTCTTCTTTATCTACAGCGAAAACTCTGCCTGTAGGAGCTACTTGCAGTGCTGCTTCAACGGTCAAACTGCCTATACCACAACCTATGTCAATGACGTAACTCCCTTCACGAAGACGAGCTTTGGAAATGGTTAGAACTCTGATCTCCTCTTTTGTAGCGGGGACTCTATTGCTCTTAATGAATAAATCATCCAGGATTCCAGGAACCTTATATCTCACATACTCATTCACTTTCGAATCAGCCTCACTATTCTACTTCAAAGTCGCCTTTCCAATCATCATTACACATAAAGGATTGAAGCCGGGTCTTGATAAGCTCTTCAAGGTGCCTTTAACGATTTTCTCCTCAGGATAAGTGAGTCTCTCACATATAGCAACAGGAAGGCTTCCATCAATCCCTTGCTTAAGCAGGAATTCTAGGATTTTGTTAGGAGAAAAGGACTTGGAATCTGGGAGGAGCATAACGTTCTTGCCTTCTTTTACAGCTTCGATCAATCTCTTCTCTTTTTCGGGACTTGTTCCTTCATGGAAACTGATGAGAAGGTCGATATTATCCCAACATAGACAAAGACGTGCCATACAAGCTTGTATTGAACTTATGCCCGGTATAACTTCAACATCAACATCTTCTTTGATTTTCAGAACTGGCTTCAAAAGGCCGAAGATACATGGGTCTCCAGTCGATAATATCACAACCGATTTGCCTGTTTTAGCTACTTTCATCGCGCGTTTAAGAGTCTCATTAATGTTATTAGCTGTCAACGGCAACATCTCTCCTCTGATTTCTCTTGAAAATAGATCTAAAACCCTCTTACTCCCTATGAGAAGATGAGCATTTTGTACTGCTTTCCTTGCAGCAGGAGTTATAAAATCTGGTGCGCCAGGCCCTGCTCCCACTATAAGGATCTTGCTTGTCATGCGCTTTATCTCACCTCAGCCCTTTTATCCAAACCAACAACCGTCCCATCCAAAGAGACTAATATGGTGCTTACCTTTGCTTCATTTTCAATCCTCTCCATAGAACGCAGACTTATTTGTTCAGCTATTTTATTGAATGTAACGTGCAATAGTTTTTTGTGTTTAAGAAGTTTGATTATCTCTTCTGTGGTATTGGATTGTAATATTGTTTGAATGGTTGCTGTATCTGCACCAGATGCTCCAGCATAAGCTGCTATGACTTCCCTTCGAGCATCACCCGATTTGTGATGAGTGTTGAATATTCCCGCTGTGACTTTAACAAGCTTTCCCGGATGTCCAAAAAGCGTAATTTCTTTTATTCCTTTATCTACAGCTTTCTTTAACATATACCCTACAAAGTCCCCGGTTTGAACAATACTATCATCAGGAGCTTGGAGTATCTTTCTAGCAAGTTTCTCTCCAATGTTTCCTGGTACTAAGATTATATGCTCATATCCTTTGGCTACTGCTATGTTGATCTGCGAAACTAAAGAACTTTTGTATGCTTCAATTGAAAGTGGCTTAACGATACCAGTAGTGCCGAGAACGGATATCCCTTTGATTATGCCCAACTTCACGTTAAAAGTTTTCTTTGCAACGTTTTCGCCTCTAGGAATACTTATGACTGCCTCAGCTCCATTATTAGAAGGTAAAACTTCCTTGATCGCATCTTCTATCATTCTTCTTGGGATAGGATTAATAGCTGGCTCACCCACCGGCACTGGTAACCCTGGCTTCGTAACGATACCTACGCCCTTACCTCCCTTTATAATAATTTTTTTATCCTCTGTCAGTGATACTGTAGCGAAAATCTCCAGACCGTTTGTGACATCTATATCGTCTCCAGCATCCTTTATGACGGTAGCTACGGCAGTATAATCGCTTATTCTCTTACATTCTTTCACGGGTATTTCTATACGTAGACCTAGTGGACTTGGGACGACAACTTTGTCAACAGAGTTGCCTAATAAGGTTAGTACGGCTGCTTTAGCTGCTGCAGCAGCACAGGTACCTGTTGTAATCCCATACCTTAACATTTTTTGCATACTTAACACCTATCTATATATAATCATGACGCCATATTCTTTAGTGGTAGAGTATTCTCAGCAATGGAAAGCAAAGTGTTTACTATAGCTACAGCCACGGCACTTCCACCTTTAGGGCCCTTAACAATTATTGATGGAACTGGCAAATTTAGAACTTCTTCCTTCGATCTTTCGGCACCGATAAAACCTACAGGCGTTGCAATTATTAAAGCCGGGTTGATAGATCTACGTCTAACTGCATTTACAACTTCGAATGTAGCTGTAGGCGAGTTTCCAATTGCTATTATGCACCCATCAGATGCTTCTTCTAAGAGGATGTGCATAGCAGCTGCAGCCCTTGTAATTGACGTACGAGTTGCTAAGTTTATTGATCGGTCATCGTCGATATAAGTGATAACTTTACCGCCAAACTTTCTTAGCCCCGTTTCATTAATTCCAGCTTTAACCATCTTCACATCGGTTATCACATTCGCTCCTGCTTTGATGCTGTTCACACCTGCTTCGATGGCTTTTTCACCGATCACCAACAATCTAGCGAATTCAGGATTTGCTGTGGCATGAACAACTCGTTCAATTATCGGAACATGAGATTTAGGCACTCTCTCTAAAACTTCAGGGATCAATTGTCTTAGAGTCCTCAAACTGGACTCCATGATTTCTAAACCCGAAATATTGAAATCGTCGATTTCCTGTCTTAAATTCATCTTCTTATTCTTTTGAGGTGGAGTGTATTTTTTACCAAGCGCCTCTAGCGCCTTTTCCTCTACGATTTCAGCTAACCTTTTGTCAGGTCCAAGAGGCGCTCCATAAATAATTTCTATTTCTTGTGAAGAGCGTTTATCAGTCTCCATATTTGAACTTAATATTGCTGGAATATCGTCTTCTGTATGTTTGCCCCGTGCTAGAAAAATGGGAATTATGACAACCTTCTTTGCTCCTTTGTCAACAGCATTCTTGATTGCTTCTTGGAGTGTGGGTTTATTTCTCACTATGAAGCCAACTTCAACTATTTTGAATTTCTGCATTCTTTGCACCATATTGGCTAACTTCTCCAAGGTGTCTTTGCTGTAAGGAAGTTTACTTCCATGACCTATAAGAACAAGACCTACCTGATCCACAGGAATCACTCCTGCATTTCTACAAGAACTCTTAAAGTATCCTTTTGTTTTAGATGGAAATCAAAATGATTTTTGCAATAGTAATGACCACATTTGTTACAGTAAAGAGTCCCCAAAGAAGAACAAAAAATACATCTTAGATCAAAAAGTTCAATCGCCTCTTTTACAATCTGTTGATCGTCATTTATTGTCGCAGTGCGCAATTTTTCGACGATAGGAATAAGAATTCGTTTTATTAAGGCACAAGTTAAATTATCTACGATCTTTTTCTCTTTATCGTTAATGTATCTTAACATGCTAAGGGCCTTCGCTAACCCTTCCTGGCGCACTTTTTCAGCACGAGATAACATCAAAGAGATAATATTTTCAGTATATAGGGTTTTCAGATCTCGGTCTAGCAAAGGCAACTCTTTCTCAATTATCTCTTCTACTTTCCTTACCTCCTTTTCTCTATTCTCCAAATTTCTCTCAGCTATCGCACGTAGCCCATCGATATCGTGCAACCTGATACCTTCGATCAACCTTACATTATCATCAACATTCCTTGGGTTTGAAACATCGATAATAAGAAGATCATTAGTTTTGTTCCGTCTTTTCATAGATTCCTTTACAATATCTGTGGTCAGGATGTAATGAGGCGCACTTGTTGCACAGATGACTACATCGGCTTCTGCCATAGCTTCCTTCAAATGGTCGAAGTGTACAGCCTTACCGTTCAATTCGTCGGCAAGCCGGAGAGCCCTCTCGTAAGTTCGATTTGCAACAAATACTGCATTGATCTTTTGTCTAACTAGAGCTTTCGCAACAAGCGTTCCCGTAGCACCTGCACCAACGATAAGTACGTTCTTTCCATCAAGCCCTCCTAAGGTTTCTTCTGCGAATTTGACCGCCGCCGATCCTATGGATATTGCACCTTTGTTTATATCAGTCTCTTGCCTCACGCGCTGGCCTATATTTACAGCTTTGTGGAAGACCGTCTTCAATACAGGGCCAGTGGTACCGGCTGTCTCAGCCTCCAAGTAGGCATTCCAAACTTGTCCGAGGATTTGATCTTCGCCTATCATCATAGACTCTAGACCAGAAGCGACTCTTGTGATGTGTCTTAAAGCAACCTGGTTGAAAAAGACATCTATGGCTTCAGTTACTTTATCGATGTTAGCGCCCACTCTGCTAAGCAGATGCTCCATTAGCGCCTTGGCAACTTTCTCCTCATTTCTGCTTACTGCATAGATCTCTATACGGTTACAAGTCTGGAGAATAAGACATTCACTGATATCGTTCGTTAAATTACAAATCTCGCTCAAGGCACTCTTCTTATCCCCAAAGGCTACCGCTTCCATCGTTGAAACGTCAGCTTTCTTGTGAGTAATGCTTACATTCACAACACCAACAGTTAGCGCATCCAATCGATACATGGCTGGATAATCCAACCTTGATTGTTATAAAGTTTTTGGAGAGATTTACTAATAAATTACTTTCAGAAAGTAATGCCAACCTTGAATTCGATTTTGAGGACTAAATATTTATTTGTCTCTTTAAATTAACTCCTATCTGTCCCGCGGTAGCTCAGCTTGGTAGAGCTTCCGACCCTCATGTTAGGGGGAGATGCTGTAGAGGTGAGCTATGGCTCGCTTCACCAGCCTACCGAGCACACAGAAACCGGAGTGTCGCAGGTTCAAAAGGGTCACAAACCCTGAATGTCCTGCCCGCGGGACTTTTCAATCATAGATGTAAACCTTAGCCCAGATGAACGATGCCATACTGCAGAACAACATGTCTGGCATTTTATGGCTTCCATTCTTTTAAAATCTCTTAGATGATATATTGAAGTTTTTAAAATCCATGATAGCAAACTTAAAATATCTCCAACGTTGAATTTTGCTTATTAGACGAATCAGGTGAAGTGTATATCATGTCATCTAGACCCAATCTGATCTTAAAGAAAGGTACAACTCGGGCAACGAAGGAAACCGCCCAGAAGAATAATATGACTGCGGCTAGAATAACCGCAGATATGGTTCGCTCTACACTGGGCCCCCGTGGCCTGGATAAGATGCTGATAGGGACTAAATGGACGGAAGACAACCTTAGAAAGATTACGCGAGTTACTATAACCAATGATGGGGCCACGATCTTAAAGGATGCTGATTTCCAACATCCTGCCTCTAAGATGCTCATTGAAGCCGCAAAAGCCCAAGACAGCGAGGTTGGGGACGGAACTACAAGCGTAGTGGTTTTGGTAGGAGATCTCTTAGAAAGGGCACAGAAACTCATAGAAAAAGGGGTTCATCCCAACATCATAGTAGATGGATACAAGAAAGCGGCTGAAAAGGCGAAAGAAATATTGGATGAGATAGCTATAGACGTCGACATAAACGATGATGAGATGCTGAAACAGATCGCTATTACTTCTATGGGAAGCAAGAGCGCATCGATAGCAAAGGATCATCTTGCAGATATAGCTGTCAAGGCCATAAGGCAGATAGCTGAGGAACATGATGGAAAGGTAAAAGTGGACGTCGATAATGTAGGCATCATGAAGAAAAGTGGAAGGAGTTTAGAAGAAACAGAATTGGTCAAAGGAGTAGTGATAAAGGAAGAGGTTATCGATGCTCTGGAAGCCAGCATGACAAATAGGGTCAAAGATGCCAAGATAGCTCTAGTAAAGTCGCATTCAGGTCTAGACCTCGATAGAGGTGCAACGGTCTTTGTCCGTGAACTACAAGTCGACACACCAGAGCAATTAGAGCGTTACATGAAAGGGGAGAAGGACATACTCAAAGGCATGGTCGAAAAGATTGCAGATGCGGGTGCAAACGTCCTCTTCTGCAAATCAGCCCTCGATTATGTTGTTACTCATCACATGGTAAGGAAAGGGATGATGGGTGTAAGGCGTGTAGACGAGGACGATCTAAAGAAGATTGCCAAGGCTACAGGCGGTAGGATAACATCCCATATCGATGATATCGGCCCTGACGCTCTAGGCGAGGCTGGGCTAGTAGAAGAGGTGAAGATAGGTGAAAGCAAGGTGATCTACATACGTGATTGTAAAAACCCTCGTGTCGTCACTGTAGTATTAAGGGGTGGTGCGAAGCATGTGGTCGATGAAGCTGAGAGGGCTTTGCATGATGCTCTCTGTGTTATAAGGAACGTTGTCGAGGATGGAAAGATCGTGGCTGGGGGAGGCTCACCTGAGGCGGAGGTATCGAAGCGAATTAGAGAGTTTGCGATGACTGTTAGAGGAAGGGAACAGTTGGCTGTAGAGGCCTTTGCAGATTCTCTTGAGGGCATACCAACAGCGCTAGCCAAAAATGCTGGACTCGATCCCATAGGTATCTTGGTCGATCTTAGGGCCAAGCATAAAGGAGATGGCAATTTATGGTATGGAGTGAATGTATTCTCAGGCAAGATCGAAGATATGAAAAAGCTCAAGGTGTTGGAGCCCCTCAGAGTCAAGATGCAAGTCATAAAATCTGCTACTGAAACTGCTTGCATGATCA
>JACGUG010000020.1 GCA_024256285.1 archaeon | reverse complement strand
AATATCGCTTTTAATAACGACCGGCTATGTATCGAATAGATGCTTCCATTAATTTTGTTAAAAAAGGTTATAGAAGATTAACGATTAAGAATTTGTCTAGACCGATAGACGATCCTCCTCTAAGAACTATCAGAAGATATCTTCCGGTTTATACCTCCTTTTACAGAAAATAGTGCAAGATCTAAGATAGATGATTAGAGGAGAGGTAATCGATCGTATCTTAAAAAGAGTGAAAAAGGTCAAGCAAGATGAAGTCCTCAAAAAGATACGAAGAGTATGCTTATGTGTTGGACTTCATCCCCCATGGCAGTTCCATAACTATAAAGGGAAGAGAGGGGGCCATAGTTCATGCAATAGGAGGAGAATGGCTAACTCTACTCGAGATACTGGCCATGAACAGAGTAAGTTTTGTGATTGGAGAGAAGATACGCATTGCAAGGGAAGGGAGGGAAAAAGTGATCAGTGTCCTTGGAAGACTCGAGTATGAGGATCTGACAAATGGAGCTAAGAATGAGCTACCGACCGTATGTGAAAAGATCGTCGAGGATAATGAAAAGAAGTATGTGGCTTACTTTAACGAGTTACAGCCTGTGACGCCGAGGCGCCATGCCCTCGAACTGATCCCAGGAATAGGGAAGACACTCGTAAAGCAGATATTAAAGGAGCGAGAGAAGAAGCCCTTCGAGAGTTTTGAGGATATCCAGACGAGAGTTGGGTTAAGAGACCCAGCCAAGCGCATAGCAAAACGTCTGGTTGCAGAGATATCTAGTAAATCGGGGATAACGATATTTGTAAAGAGATGAAGAGGAGAAGGTTAGGACAGCATTCCCTCATAGACGAAGAAATGATAAATGAGATGGTTATGGTTGCAGAGGTATCTGGGAGAGACGTAGTCTTCGAGTTTGGCTCTGGCACTGGGAACTTGACGGAGATTTTATGTGAGAGAGCGGGGAGGGTGGTATCATACGAAATAGATGAGAACTTCTACAACAGAGCCAAGTCAAGACTGGGAGAGTTGAAGAATCTGAAGTTGATACATGGCGATGCTCTTAAATCGAGGCATAAGTTCAACAAATTGGTCTCAAACATACCTTACTCTAAATCACGTGAATTCATAATATGGTTGAGCAGGAAGAGTTTTGAGAGGGCCGTGATCACTGTTCAGAAGGAGTTCGCTGAAAAATTGCTCTCTCAGCAAGGGTCTAAAGATTATAAAGCCATAACTGTTATAGCAAGGGCAAGTTTCGATATGGAACCCTTGAAGGTAGTTGGTAGGGATTCCTTTAAGCCGAGACCGAGGGTCGATTCTTTGATGCTCTTATTAAAGCCAAAGCCAGACAAGATAGACGATGCTACCATCTCAAGTTTAAAGCTGCTATTTTCATTTCGTGGAAAGAAGGTTGGGACTGCGATAAAGATGATCTGTAAAAGGGAGGGTAAGAATTACGAGGATGTACTGAAGAAATTTAATCTTGAAATATTACAAAAGAGGGTTGAACAACTTTCCGTTGAAGAGTCGGTAAGAGTTGTGAAGGAATTAGCCGATCTTTGATGCTTCTATTACGAAGATTTCTTCAAAGAATAGTTTACGTGACTCTTTCCTCTTAACTTCAAACCCCTTATCCTCAAGTATCTTTACTACCCTGTCATAGTTCGATACAGTAGATAGAACGAATAAGATCGACCCCGAGTTAGAAACTACATTTAAAGAGTGGTCTATGAACCTCTCCACCACTTCTATGCCTTCTTTACCCCCATCTACAGTCGAATCTACGATTTCCTCAGAGGGAAGGTAAGGAGGGTTGAATACGATCAGATCGAAGCATCCTTTACGAAAAGGGCTTGCTCCGTCACAGTGGACCAGTTCAACATTATCATAGTCAAGAGATTTCAGATTGATCCGAGCTTCTCTTAACGCCCTTGCACTGATATCGGTTCCTACTACTAATGGATTTTTAGATTTAGAGAGTTCGATGGTAATATAGCCTGAGCCTACCCCTATCTCCAATACAACCTTGCCAGAGTATCTTCCAACCGCCCTAGCAAGGAGAAAGGTATCTTCTGCTGGCTTATATGGAATCTCCTCCATGATCCATCACAACTCCTTCAAGATTTTTTGAGCTTATGAAGAATGAATCTCTATCACATCACCATCTCTCAACTCGAAACTTCGACCGACCCTAACTCCTTTGGGATCGCCTCCCCTCCAGACCCTCGCATACCGAAAGAATCTTGCCATCTCCTTGTGAATCTCCTCAGCCACGTCGATGGCTTTAGCGCCTTTCTTCATGAGCAGGGGCTTACTTGCAGTCTCCCCACATATCACTTTTGTGTATATGCGGATCAAGTCGAATCTTTTTAGAATATGTAGTGCCAACTTATCTGGGCTAAGAGTCGAGTCTAATAAAAGTAGATCGGGAAGTAAACTCCTCAACTGATCGATACGATCTCCCCTCAGAGCGACAAATACAGCCTTCTTCACTATCCTGCCAAACAAGGCTGACTCGACATCTTCTAAAGTAGAGTCGTAGGTTATCTTCACTACGGCGTTCCTGATCTTATAGCCAGATATGAAATCGGCTATTTCTCTCTCATCACATGCCTTGGAAGAACCTACTATCCTTATGCCTCCGCTCGGTGTCTGAGCTATCTCGACCTTAGGGTAATCTGAACGTATATCCATGTTATGGGATTCGAAACAATCGATTACGTCTTGAGTATAGCTTAACGGTTCGTAGCCCAAGACTATAAGCATGCCATCGGCATTTCTGGCAAGGTTCATAAAACGCTCAAGCTTCCCTTCACCTACTCTTCTATCAAAGGGGACGACGATCAACTGAAATTGAACCCCAGCCCCCTTGAATACACCCAAAATAGGTCTCATCAGAGACTCGTGAGCCTTTATATCAGACTTGGTCAAGAGGTTAAAGAAAGATGTAGCTGTCTGCAAGGTCCCGACTACAGCCAGTTGGGTAAGTTCTCCCTTCTTAACAACCCACTCCAATCGAGAAGAGCCTCTGCGCTTCGATCTTGCCCTCTCCACCTCATCCTCCAAGGACGATATCTGCCTCTTGATCGACTTCTCCAAGCGCTCTGTTCCCTTATGCTTTGAGAAGCTAGAGTAGAACTCCTTCAGAAGACGGAGTTTTGTGGCTGGATCTCGAGCAGCTATCGCCTCTGCCCACTTTGCCTTGGCCTTCTCTGGGAGATTTGTAACCATCAAATTGAAGATATCATAGAAACCTAAAAAATCTTGGGTTAGATCGAAGAAGATCGCAGTAGCCCTTGTCGAGCCTGTCTGTATATGAAGTGGAATTGTTGGGAGATAAAAAAAGAAACAATGCTGGCGGGTTTTGTTGTAGAGTTTCTGGGCAACTCCTTCTATCTGTGATTGCATAACATAACTTCAAGGTCGATTGTTTGTAGGGGTTGGAAAACATAAATATTAGATGGCATGTATAAATCTTAAACAGTCAAGGATATGATTCTACCGGAACTTGAGAGATTAAAGGAATATTTCTTTGAGTTCTCAGAGTCATGGATAAGACCGACTTCTGAAATTGTAAGCCATTCTTTGCTGATAAGGGTAACCCATAACTGTCCTTGGAACAGATGCAAATTTTGTGACTGCTATAAGGGGAAAAAGTTTGAGTGTAGAAGTGTGGAGGAAATCAAGCAAGACATAGATGCAACAAGAGCCATTAGGGATGAGATAGATGCCCTAGCAAAAAAACTTGGAGGTATGAACTGGGTAGCCAAAGTAATCGATAGTTATTTTTTATACAACAAGAGTCCTATGGAGCTAAAAGGGAACGAATTAAAAAACTTTCAAAGCATAGTAAACGTGTTCAATTGGCTCGATTTTGGCGCACGTACAGTGTTCTTTCAGGATGCAGACAATGTGATCATGAGTACCCCTGATCTAGTTGAAGTGATAGAATACTTGAAGCAAACATTTCCCAGCATAGAGAGAATAGCAAGTTATGCTAGAGTGAAGACTCTTGCTAAGAAGACTTTAGAGGAACTGAGAGAGTTGTACAGAGCCGGTCTTTTAAGATTGCACATCGGTTTTGAGAGTGGGGATGACGAAGTACTAAGACACATTAATAAAGGCGTTACGAGTAAGGAGCATATTTCAGCAGTTAAAAAAGCCAAGGAAGCGGGTTTTGAGATTGCAGAGTACGTGATGCCGGGTATAGGCGGAAGAGATCGATCAGAACAGCATGCAAAAAACACTGCTAGAGCTTTAAATGAGATCGATCCTGATTTCATAATGCTAAGACCCTACATACCACGCAAGGGTACATCTCTATTTGAAGAATACAAGAAAGGAAGTTTTCAATTGACATCGCCCCATGAACGTTTGAGAGAGCTCAAGATATTTATCGATGAGTTGAACGTCAAGAGTAGGGTCTGTTTCGATCAACCCGTTATGAACTCATGGTATAGAGACCCTGGCCGCCGTTATCTGCTGTTTAAACCAGATAGTGATGGGTACAAATTCCCAGAGGAAAAAGACAGGGTTCGAGAGCTTATAGAAGAAGGTTTAGCTATCGGTGAATCGGTGCATATACATGCAAAAGATCAGATCGAGTTGCCACATCTGTAAGGATGGGCTATAATCGGTGAGAAAACATACTGATAGATTACGATAATGTCCATATTCTAAAGCTAGATTCGAGGCATTTCTGATCCAAGTGGAAAAGCTTTGAAAAATCTATCTTTTTGAAGCACACAAAGGAATTATTCACTCATCATTTCCAGAAAGGCATGGCGATGGCCAGTTCCATGCTGGGCTAATTTTTTGAATATTGAAGAAAACGATGTTTAGGGCAAAGAAGATTGAAATACTAACTAAAGACCTAAAAATCTTGAGGATAGATTGAGGGAGATCGTAGTAGCCCTTATGGAGCCTATCTATGAAGTAAATGTGGGGCATGTAGCCCGAGTTATGAAGAACTTTGGAGTAGAAGAGCTATTATTCATTAATCCAAAGTTGAACTTGAGGGATGCAAGAAAGTTTGCATCTCATGGGGTGGACGTCCTTGAAAGGGCAAGAGAGACGGACTTTGATGAATTGACCAAGAGTTTCGATATGATAGTGGGGACTACAGCTATAGTATGTGGTAAATCGTCCAAAATTCTGAGGAAGGCACTGACGCCTGAAGGTCTTGCTGAAAATCTGGAAGGTGTCATGGGCAAGGTCTGCTTACTTTTTGGGCGTGAAACTACAGGGCTTAAAAATGAAGAGTTGAAGCTCTGCGATCTGGTAGTAAGCATAAGGACAGGGACAGACTATAAAACTTTGAACATATCACACTCTCTTGCCATACTTTTATACGAAATATCGAAGAAAAGAATAGCAATCCCCGAAGAGATGGCATCAAGAGAAGATAAAGAGAGAACCATAGGATATTCTATCGAACTGGCAAAGATGTGCGGGTTTCCAGAACATAAAATACCTTTGTTGGAAGAAGCTATGAGAAGGGTATTTGGGAAGGGTAGGCCCACCCCTAGGGAGTTATATCTTATAATGGGCCTGCTAAGGGAGGCGATCTTGGCTTTACAAAGAGCGAGGTCTAACTGATTTTTTAAAGACGGAAAGAGGCGATAGACCTTACATACGAGTCAAGTCAAGCTCGGGATCGATGCCGTAAGTCTTTATATTTTCCCCATCTTCACTTTTAAGCAAGGTCTTTGAACGGCGAGGCTTTCGCCTTTTCCTTTCGGACCAGGTACCATATAGCTTACCACAATCTTTACACCTGACACCTGAATCAGAGTAAAATAGCACATCTCCTCCACATAGGCATTCTCCGAAGATGCCGTACTTTTCAACTATTTGAACCAAACGAACTGTTTTCTGTCGCATAAAATATCACAGATATAACATTAGTTATATTATATAAATCTTATGTTAAATGGGGAGGATTGGGTTTCATATTAGATTTAGATTGTTCACTATAGGCGTTTACACATGAAGTTCGGGTGCTTTCGATGTACTTAAGATCTTCCTTTGATGTTGAACTTATACCACTCACATTCATGCTTTAATGAACATATATCACATCGAGGCTTTATCGGCCTACATACTCTCTGACCGAACCTGACGAGCAGTCCATTGAACTCGAGCCAATACCTTCTGTCGATTATCTTCATCAGCTCTGATTCTGTCTCCTCTGGCCTCTTCGTATGAACGATGCCAAGCCTATTCGTGATACGATGTACGTGAGTATCGACTGGGATTGCGGCTTTGCCGAATCCATAAACCAAGACACAATTCGCTGTCTTCCTACCAACAGATGGCAATGAAAGCAGTTGTTCAAGATCGCTGGGCACTTCCCCATCATATCGCTCCATCAATATCCTTGAGACTTCCTTTATCTTCCTTGCCTTCACATGATAAAACCCTGCAGGTCTGATCAATTCTTGTATTACATCTTCGTCGGCCTCTGCGATTTCTTTCACATCCTTATAGACTGAGAAAAGTTTCTGGACTGCTTTTCTTGTATTCTCATCCCTTGTCCTCTGGGAAAGTATAGTTGCTATCAGAACCTTGAAAGGATCACCTCTACTCTCACGGGTTTCTTCTAAATGAGTATTCTTCGGCGCATATGCTTTAACCATCTTTCTTATCTCTCTGATCAAGACATCTATATTCATCATTCGATTTGATGCTTGGGAAACTTTTAAAGGATGTTGTATTTGAAAAATTTTAAAGAGAAAAACTTCGATCAGATAAAAATTAGGTGGGATTTTGGAAGGATTTACCCTTGGGGTGCTAGCGTCTGGTAGAGGATCGAACTTTCAATCCATGATAGATCATATAAGATTGAGGGTATTAGAAAATGTAAGATTTGGAGTTCTGATTTGTAACAATGGAGATGCCTATGCACTGAAGATTGCAGAGCAAAATGAAATAGAAAGGAAGTTCATAGACCATAGAAATAAAGAGAGGGAGGCTTTTGATAGAGAAGTTGTCGATGTGCTCAAGGATCATGATGTAGACTTGGTGGTCCTCTCAGGGTTCATGAGGATAATCAGCCCCTACTTTGTCGATGAGTACGAGCATAGGATCATGAATATCCACCCCTCTTTGTTGCCTTCATTCTCAGGCCTTCATGCACAAAGACAAGCTATAGAGTATGGGGCGAAGGTATCTGGGTGCACTATACATTATGTGGATAAGGGTTTAGATGTAGGACCCATAATCTTACAATATCCAGTGCCAGTAAGAGAGGATGATACGGAAGATACCCTCTCTGATAGGATCTTGGTCTTTGAACACAGGCTTTATCCAAAGGCGATCCAATTACATGTAGATGGCAGGTTGAAGATCGAAGGGAGAAGGGTAAAGATAGATTACAGCGATTATTGGGAGGAGAGATGGGAGGAGAGGCAGAGGGTTTATGTCGAATATCAGAAAGAAAGATGGGCTGAAGAAGGCAAGCCCCTGGATAAGGTGTTAGGATGACAGCGGTATTAATGGATGGAAGAAAACTTTCAGAAGAGATCAAGAGCAAGATAAAGGAAGAAGTCGAGTCATTCAAGAAAGATGGCATAACACCTTGCTTGGCTACGGTCTTGGTCGGTGAGGACCCAGCATCCAAAATATACCTTAGGATAAAGCATACGAACTGTGAGAAGGTTGGCATAAAATCTGAGAACTACCAACTCCCAGAAGATATAGAAGAAGAGAAGTTGATAGAATTCATTAAAGAGTTGAACAAGAATGAGAGTGTTCATGGAATTTTATTGCAACTACCCCTTCCACCACATCTTGACAGTTATGATGCAATATCTAGCATATCTCCGGATAAAGATGTCGATGGACTTCACCCTTACAATGTAGGTCGTCTTTCTTCCAAAAGATACAACTTCATACCATGCACCCCAGAAGGGATAATGGTGATGCTATCTCACTACAATATCGATATAGATGGGAAGCATGTAGTGATAATCGGTAGGAGTGATCTGGTGGGCAGACCTGTGTCAAAGCTCTTATCCTACGTAGACCCTTTGCAGATGCTTCTCTTTAACACAGACACTCTCTTACTCAACTCGAACGCAACCGTAACCACATGCCACTCAAGGACCAAAAATCTGGACAAGATTACAAGAGATGCAGATATATTGATAAGTGCTGTTGGTCGGCGATACACGGCTGAGCTCTCTTCTTCAAGAAGATTCTTAGAAGGCTCACTCAGCATACTCAACTCACTCGGTTCTTACCCAGACTTAAAGAGGTTTGAAAGAGACGGTTTCATCGTAACAAAGCGCATGATAAAAAAGAACTCTGTGGTGATAGATGTCGGTGTGAACAAGATAGAGGGTAAAATCTATGGAGACATAGATTTTGGGAGGGCTAGGAAGAAGGCTGGTTACGTGACACCGAATCCTGGTGGAGTAGGTCCAATGACCGTTGCTATGCTTTTATACAACACACTGATTGCTACTAGTAAGCAAACTAAGCATGAGCTTAGATTACGTATTTTATAACTAAACAATAGAAGACACAGGTTGGTTTTACTCGTCCTTCAATATATGAATCTAACAAAGACTTTTTGTCGCAAGATTTGTAGATCAAGCAAAATAAACTGGTTACATCCCAACATTAAATGATTTGCGTTGGCGGTGATCCTGAACATGATTGAAAATCTGACTTTTGAAAATTCTGATGGGAACACCAACCTATGCGTGGGTATTACCTTCTTAATACTCTCTTTGGTTTAGGCCCACTTTGTCGAGCAACATCGACCATATCTTAGGAATTATCCTTCTTTAATATCCACACTTTTATTCTATGTGGGAGGTTAGGTTGAATCCTAGGTTCAAATTAGAAACCGCTTATAAGAATATCGAGCGTGGATTTGAGAAGGGAGCTAAGGTGAAAAGTATAATCATGGGTAAAGTAGATTTTTCGGTTTCAGAACATTTTTAAAATATGGGAGTTAGAATTAGTAAGGTGAAAGATATGTCAAGTGAAGAGCCATCCAAAAGTAAGGAGCCCATAAAAGTAGAGGGATTAACCCCAAATTCGAGAGAAGTTAACGTGATAGTCAAGGCCGTTTCGATAAGTCAACCTAGAAACGTTACATCAAGAAGGGACCTATCAAGGCATAGAGTTGCAGATGCTTTGGTTGGAGACGAGACAGGGTGTCTATATCTCACCCTTTGGGATGAAAAAATAGACGAAATTGCTGAAGGAAAGACAATAAGGATCGAAAATGGTTACATCAACTTATTCAGAGGGTCTATGCGTCTGAACATAGGAAGATATGGTAGCTTCGAATCCTTGGAAGAATCTCCCATCTCAGAAGTTAACACAGAGAATAACTTATCCGATAAGCAATACGAACAATGGGGCTATCGGAGAAGAAGATATTAAAGGGCTTCCAGTTTTCTTCAAGAATCCGTGAATTAGTACAACGCCGAGGCTGGGATGAGATCCTGGGTTCAAGTTGAAATGCTCTATTAGTTAACTTAACTATACCCATGTGAGATGTTCTATGTTAACAAATGCACGACTGTAAGGAATGACATATATCTCCAAATTTTTGGAGGGCTCTCGTTTACGCTCGCATGGAGTAAATGAATGAAAGGAAGTTAAAGTAGTAATGTTCTCTTTCCTTATCTTCTTACAAACTAGGTTTGAATACTACAGTTATGTTGAAAGTTCAAATCATTACAGCAGCTGCAATACAATAAGTCCAGAGCCCATCTTTATTACCTCTGACTGACTGGCAAATGTTCCGAGTCCTTACAGTCTTATTTAATATTCGCCATAACTCTTGCTTTTCATCATAAGATTTATCGATATCAAAGCTCTCAACGCCCATGGTAGACGCCAACATGAAAGCGGCCAAATCTTCTGCGTATTCGCCAGCCTTTTCTCGAGTCTGTCCAAATTCATGATGTTCTGATAGATAACCATGGTGTTTCTTGTTTTGTGGAATAGCAACACCTATAGCCGCAGCTATGAGTCTATTGGGTTCGTTGGTCTCAATTTTGCTCATAACAACATGGACTATCTGCCCAGGAGAAAGTAATTTAAGACCTGCATTTTTGGGTACAAGCCTTGCGTTAGGTGGGAAGATACTCGATGTATAGACCAGATTGCAATGAGCTATTCCTGCATCCCTCAAAGCCAATTCAAAACTCGCCAATTTTTCTCTGTGTATGCCCAATCCCTTTGTTAGAAATATCTTTGTGGGTATCATCAAATCACTCATATATTTAATTAATTTAAATATATCTTTCCAATAGAATTAGAATCGTTCCAACGCCTTGTGAATGAAAAGGTTTTCTAGGAAACAAAAGACGAGACAAAAGAGGTGATTATAAAAAAATTTCCCATTCTATGGTATTCACACCTAATTTTATGAGGTTGCCAACCAATCTTTTGTGACCGTCATATCCATCTTGTCCTTGGGTATACTCCTTTTGGAAAAAGAATTAGAAATTTAGCAAAAATAAGGTGTAGGGGGGATCAACCTGCCCCAATAGGCTGGGAGACATTGTTTAGTTTACATATACGGATACTAAGCATGAGTTTAGATACGATCTGAAGAAGATATAAGTGAATTAACAACAATAGTGGCAGATAATAATGGGTCGATCAAGAATCGACTGGCCATCGCTTTTTATGGTTGTCTCCTTTTTAGCCAACATCGCCATAGCCTTCGTCGATCCAGTAGAATTACAATTCTTTAAGAATCTCGGCCTTGTATTATTCATCTTAGGAATCTTATCTTTCATCTATACCCTCTTTTACTTAAGGAGTGGTTTCTTCGGTAAGACAGAGCCAAGATTGGACCTCTTGATCACTAAAGGTCCATATAGATTTTGCAGACACCCCCAATATCTCAGCTTTATCATCATGATCTTCGGCATAGACTCGATGTTCGGAAGTCTTTTTGGGCTGATCGTCACTATCACTTTGTCGATCCCAAGCTCAGTTTATAGAGCAAGGATGGAAGACAGGCTATTAAAGAAAAGATTTGGCAAAGAATGGGAAGAGTATGCTGAAAGGGTTGGACTCTTATTTCCAAGATTGAGAAGAAAAAATGAGTGAGTTAGAATTTCAATAAAAATTTATAGTTGAAAAAGCTTAGATGAAGATAGCAGTCAAGAGAAGGACTACAAAAGAGAGGGTTATTATAGCAAGACCACCTTTCTTAACGAGGGAGAAGGACCTATCAAGAACTATCGAGAGGTCGTCTATAAACTTCATGCCGATAACCTTTACCGAGGAATCGACCCACTTAACTTGAAATTTGGCTCGGGCTATGCGCTCTGCCGCCTTATCCATGAGGATCTTTATGGCTTCTGACAACTCATTTAAACCCGTTCTCTCTCCCAGCGTGATGTAACCCTTTAGATTAGATATCTTGCCAGCAGTGACATGAGTATCAGAGGTGCATAACTCTAAGACAGGTGCTTTCGAGCCCTTGAACCTTTCTAACAACCCCTCTCTTAGACCCTTGGCAGCGTTGTTCGAGTCTGAGATGACTATGCTATACTTCTCACCATTGATATCCAAGATGAGAAGGCCGAGTCCAGCAGGTCCTATATCATCTCCTAACTGGAGATCGAACTCTGAAGAGTGGGCAGAACCGACCATCAGATCGTGTTGACCACGAGACTTCAAATTGCTCAAGGCTTTCTCGATCGCTTTGATGAGATCGTCATGATCTTCCTTTTTTATGGGCTCCCCTTGTGAGTTATGCGTATCTGCTACTATGGTATGATTATAACCGAATTTAAGAGCCAAACCTTCTACCTTTTGCTTCAAATCTAATGGCAGATCCTCCATCCCAAAAGGAGATAAAGTCGGCATCACGAACACTACATCTCCAAAGGCTATACATGTAGATGTTGCCTTCCCAACTTTGGCAATTACAGGGTTACTGCAGGTCTGGCCCGAGGCTACCGTTTTAAGACTCTCAAACGTTGAGATGAATCTATCTACTTCTCTCTTAGACGGAAGGTTGAGCTCATGACCAGAGACTCCGTGAAGAATCAAGGGTGAGAAGCCTTTGTCCAAGAACCAATTTCTGAGGTATAGAGGCAAGTTACTACTCCCCACTGGATAGAAGGGGCCTGGGTGCACTTCTGGGATAACAAGAGCCGGCTTCATCACTCCTGAATCGAAGATCATCACACTAGCCCTGACGGTTTGCTGAGAACCCATCTTCTCCATAAATTCTTCAATAAATTCAGGGTGATCGGCAGCCCATGCTGAGAGAAAAGCACGAAAGAGGTTCAATGAACCCACTCCGATCAATCTTGCACCAGATCGATCGACTATGATCAGGTAGAGTACGACTGAAGTTATGATCCCTGCTCCCCCTAAAGCGGGTATGGTGTAGACCGTGGCCATCTCAATGGCTGATGGAAAGGGGAACAGTATGAGGGCCAATGATAGGGGCTGAAATAAGGCACTGAAAACTCTCTTCGGCATGCTCCCATAGAAGATGGAGGCCGATACCAGTATCCTGAATGCTATAACGCAAAATAATCCTAGAAGTAAAAGAGAGATATATTTCTCAAAATGGATCGAAAAAGGGATCGATAGGATGAGACCGAAGAAGACGATCGATAGCCATATCGAGTTAGAGATGGATGAAAGAAAAACAAGCCTTCTGAAGGTTACCAATGGATTGCCCTTCAAGACCATCTGCTCGATTATAATGGATGCAAATAGTACCGCCTCAAAGGCAAGAAAAGTTATGAGGGTAGACGAGTTGATTCTATAAAGTAAAAGATGGGAAGTAATGAACAATGTGGCAGATATAATGATGGCTAGAAGGACTGCTGTCTTTATCGATGGCAAGGTGAAAAGGGCATGATACTTCCTAACTATGTTCGACTTAGAGTCCTTCTGCAGAAGTTTCCCACCTTGATTTACAATGGTAAGAAGATGTTCAAGAAGATGGAGATGACAACCAAGCCTATTGCGGCAGCTATAACTATCTCAGGGCGGACTTTCGCTCCTTTACTTTCATCCTCGAAAAAGCGAAGAAGTCCGGCACTAGAAACAGGCATAGGGGCTCCACGCTTCTTTTTCTTACTGCTCAAAGAGTAACCTCCATCATGTGCTTATACAAATGTGGTTAAAATGTGTTACTTTTTTAAAAATCTAACTTCACTAAGGTACAAAAAGCGTATATACATCCTCCTAATCTAACTTTAATTCTGTAGGTGGAAGCTGGGAGGTTAGATGGAGGAGGAAGAGGACTCAGATACAGTAAAAACGCCTCTCTTCCAGTCTCAAAACCTTGAGAGGTTCCTTGGATTTTCAAATGTATACTTAAAGTTTGAGGGGTTGAACCCGACCGGCACGCAGAAGGATAGGATTTCACTCGTTCACACAAATTTGGCGAAAAAGCGGGGTTATACTACAATCACAGCTGGAACCTGTGGGAATTATGGAACTTCGTTAGCCTACTTCGCTCGTCTCTTTGGATTAAGGGCAGTCATATACATGTCCAATATCGATTATGGTAATAGGATTAACGAACTCTTAAGCCATGGTGCTGAAGTCATGAAGGTCGATAAAAGTTATGAAGAAGTTGTTAAAACTAGCATGACTGCTGCCGAAAAGAACGGTTGGTACGATGCCAATCCTGGACTCAGAAACTCTAAGGTTAACTATGAAGCTTATGGATCTATAGCCCGAGAGATTGTAAGGGAATTACATTGTGCCCCTACAGCTGTCGGGGTTCCTGTAGGAAATGGTACAACCTTGGCTGGAATATATTATGGTTTTAAATGTATGTACAAAGAAGGCTTAATAGACCATATTCCAAGAATCATTGCTGGCAGTAGTGCCCATGGAAATGCGATCATTTCGAGCTTCAAAAGAGGATTAAGCCATATCAAGTCTATATCGCCAAACCAGATTAAAGAGACCAAGGCTAATGGGCCCTTAGTTGCGTATAGACCTTACGATGGTGATGCGGCTTTAAAAGCTGTGATAGAATCTAATGGTTTTGCAGACTATTCTTCTGATCGTGAGATGTTACAATATTCTAAACTATTCAAGAGAATTACTGGGATAAACGTCCTTCCGGCCTCTACCACACCGATAGGAGCTCTCAAGAAGTTCGTCTTGAAGGAGAAGCTAAGGAGCACCTACGTAATAATTTTGACAGGAAGAAACTTCTTTTGAAGAACGCAGTTATCTTGGCTGAAGGGAAGTTTAAAACTACAGATGGTAAAACAGCGCATGGCTTAGTCAGATATTCAAAGCGCTACAAGATAGTTGGAGTTATCGATAGCGCCCTGTCTGGAAAAGATGCAGGAGAGTTTTTAGATGGTAAACCTAATGGAATTAAGATTTACGCCTCTGTCGAAGGCGCTTTAGCTGAGCATGATGTTGATACGCTTATTGTTGGCGTGGCTACCAATGGAGGAACCCTCCCAAATGGTTATCGTGAGATTATTAAAGACAGTATCAAGGCTGGACTTAATGTAGTATCTGGCTTGCATGAGTTTTTAAGTGATGATTTGGAGTTTAGAAAGCTGGCTGAAGAAAACGATGTTAAGATAATTGATGTAAGGAAGATCTTCTATAATAGAAGGATCTTCTTTGCTGGAGGAATAGAGAAGGTAAGCTCAGTTAAGCTAGCCGTTCTGGGAACCGATGCTTGCATCGGCAAAAGGACTACAGCCATACTCCTCACAGAAGCTCTTAATGACATAGGTTTAAAGACCGTCTTTATTGGAACGGGGCAGACTTCATGGATGCAAGGAGCCAAGTATTGTATCGTTCTTGATGCTTTGATCAACGATTTTGTGACCGGAAATATAGAATATGAAATTTGGCGAGCTTATCAAAATGAGAAGCCAGATATAATAGTTATAGAAGGGCAAGGCTCCTTAGTTCATCCAGCTTTTCCTGGGAGCTTTGAGATAATAGCTGCTGGAAGACCTGATACTATAGTATTGCAGCATGCGCCAAAAAGAACTTGTTTGGATGGGTTCCCGCAATATCCAATGCCTAATCTAGACAGGGTCATGAAGATTATAGAACTACTTTCGCTCAAGAAGGTTACAGCTATAACGCTTAATCATGAAAATATGAATACAAGCGAGCTAGAGGAAATGGTGAAGAATTACGAAGAGAGATATGGAGTTGTTGTCTGTGATCCATTAATCCATGGGATTAGCAAAGTGGCTAAGAAGATTGCAGAGTTGTTTCCTAGGGTTTCGAGCGATCGAAAGGGTGATTTAGTTCATCGCTCTTTAACGGGTTGATCCTTCATGAAAGTTAAAATTCCTGAAAATTTAGCAGACTTCATTGATACGTTAATTGAGAGGGGCTATTATGGGAGTAAAAGTGAGGTAATAACTGAAGGAGTTAAAATCTTAGCAGAAAGGTGGAAGTGTGGTTACTGTAGCGCTTACACGCTCAATTTTATTAAGGAGATTCTCTCTATGTGTAACGTCAAACAGGTTCAGTATGAATGCCCAAGACATGGAAAGATTAGCATCAATGTTCCAACCATAAGAAGAATATTAGTCCCGAAAGAGTTGGCCAGTTTGGGCATAAAGTGTAACTTATGTGGAGAGTTATGTTGTGATTATACTGGTGAATCTTATGGAGACATATATACAAAGACGCTTTTGGGCAATATTCCGAACCCGCTTTTAAAGAAAACAGATTTACATAAAATAAGTTTGATCTTAGATGGGAAGTTTAGAGAAGCTTACATCCTTCTTGTGGAGGATAAACCTTGTCCATTCTTGAAACAGAATTTATGCTCTTTTTACTTTGAGAACGCCCAAGACAAGAGACATCCACTTTGTATTTCGTCGCCTTTTCGCCTTGTTATAAGGGGTCAAGACTTTCTTTGGACTTTTGTCAGACCACACAAGAAGTGCCAAGTAGAGCTTGTAGATAGTAATGGCGAACATCTTAAAAAATCGCTAGATGCTTGGTCAAATTGGGCAAAGGTTATAGCTGAAGATCTAGGGCTTAACTTTAATAATCCACCGATCTCATTAATAAACAGTCAAAATTGTTATATGTGCCCCACTTGATAGCAAAATAAGTTTGATTGAAAGAAGCTGTTTATTTCTATCATCTCCATTAACTTAAATAATTGACTGATATATTTTTGATTGAGTTCAAGAAATGATGGATTTTGATGAGCTATTTGATGAATTGCAAAAGCGTTCGAACTTGGATAGAAGTGCTCTGTTAAAGCTGATAGAGGAAAAGAAGAGAAAAGTAGGAGCGGGTTACTTGACAGACAGGGGTGCCATCTTCCTTGTCGCTTCAGACTTGGGCATATCCTTGGATCTAGTGGCGACTTCTGATCTGACCCTTAAAAACCTCTATATCGGGGCCAATGAGATAACGATAGTAGCCCGTGTGTTGAGTGTATATCCAATTCGAACGTATATGAGAAGGGATGGGTCTCAAGGCCACTATAGCAGAATGATACTTTTCGATGGAGATGATTTCACGAGGTCTGTTTTATGGGATGAAAAGGCCAAGTTGATCGAGACTCTTAACATAAATCCAGACATGGTCGTGAGGGTCGCCAAAGGTTATGTAAAAGCCGGTTTGGATGGACGGCCTATACTACACGTAGGTTCAAGGGGAAATGTTGAAGTCATCGATGATGAAGAGTTGATCAATAAATTTTCAACGATAGATAAAATAACAAAGGATGTCTCCGAGATAAAATCTCCAACTTCATGCGTTTCTGTTCGTGGTTCTGTGGGGACAGAACCGAAATTGTCCGAATTTGTCAGGAAAGATGGTAGCCAAGGTTCTGTGATCCAATTTTACATAAATGAAATAGAAGATGATCAAACCCTTCGTGTTGCCATATGGGATAACGAATCTGAAGTAATATCTGGGTTAAAACTGGGTTCGATTGTACGTTTAGTCAATGTAAGGGCAAAGATGACATCATACGGCGAGATAGAGTTGCACGGTGATGCAGGGACTTTCTTAGAAGTTATCTCCAAGGAAATT
>JACGUG010000085.1 GCA_024256285.1 archaeon | reverse complement strand
TTGGATCGCTTCATCGGCTAACTTTGAAATCTCTTCAGCGGATAATGTTGGGGTAGATTCTGGGCTCGGCACTTCGATCTCCTTTTTCTGAATCTTCTCTTTTTTTGTCATTTTGTAACCTTTTATTTTGTTAATTATTTAAAGCTATTTAATCTTGGCTTTCTCCTTCAATTCTTTACACTTCTCGAACAATTTGTTGTATTCTTCAACCATCTTGTTGTACTCGTCCGTAAGTTGACCGATATCTCGATTATATTTCTCGGCAAGGGTCCTTAGTTCAGCTTTTTTAGCATTGATAACTTTGTTGGCTTCGTCGATCTTGCTCTCCGTCCCATTCTTGACCCTTTCCATGGCTTCTGCATATTTTTCATCTATTTTTCTTCTGGCTTCTTCTGCCGCTCTATCAGCGAGTTTGGTATCAAAGAGAGATATAAAGCTGGTCCAGAAGGCACCTATTGAAGCAACTTTCGTTATCGTTGCCACGTCGGACAGACTTTGAATCTCTCCTCCGAATAGCGTTGCAATAGCGCCCCCAAGGAGAACGTATATTACCGCCCAACCAAGAAAGCCTGTGGACTTTTGGCGCCATATGTCGTCTCTAAGATTATTTGAATGTTCCACCTCAGGTTGAGTTACTACTTCTTTCTCCTTCAACTTGGCTGTCAATGTTTCTTGGATGACTTTATACTCATCCTCGAGTTTATCGATCTCTAAGGAGCTTTTGAATCTAGGAAATGCACCGATCCATCTCAGGTAGACCACCACTAAAGCGCCTACAACTCCTACAAAGAATGTAGTTATCAGACCTTCTGACATATACTTTCTGATCAAGTCTTGGGCCGAAATTTCATTTTAAGCTTTACTCCCTCAAATAAGATTCGTTGATCTGGGTTTAAGGCCTCCACCTACGGATGCTCGACTAACGCATAACCCGTCTTCTATTATTCTTCATCATCGTGTTTTTTAGCTTTGATGAACTGCTTTATCAACTCTATAGTTTCGCTTAAGGAGTTTACAGCATAATCGGGAGATGCCTGCTTTAATTCCTCTGCAGAGCGGAATCTACTTACCATTATGAAGCGTACACCTGCATCCTTGGCTGCAAGGACATCGTTAGGGCTATCTCCAACATATATAGCATCGGTAGTCGGAACATCGAGGATTCTTAGAGCCAATCCTATCCCCTCACCGTAAGGCTTTAACTTATCGACTTCGTCTCTTGTGGCGATTACATCGAAGGCGTGCTCTAAATCGTGTTTTGCCAAAGCGAGTTGGGTTGCCCTCCTTCCACTATTGGTGACCATGCCCACCTTGATGTCTTCCTCTGACAGAAAACTTAAGATGGTTTTAGTACCTTCTGCCAGTTCAGAGATACGGACAGCCTCTATCTCGAAATCATCGATGATAGGCCATATCCTATTCTTGATCTCAAATAATTTTACATTCATCGACCTCTCCCTTATCTGCTCCTCAACCTTTTCCAAGATCGTCTGGGCATTGTCACGTAAAGAGAACTTTGATGCATCAAAGCCCAGTCTTTTGAGGATTTCGATTATGGCTATACGAGATTCTGCATACTTGAACTTAAGATAGACGAGAGTGCCATCCAAGTCGAAGAGGACTGCCCTTACCTTCATTTCTTTTGTTTTGCCCCATTGGATAGCTATAAGATTTTAGGACGTACTCTTATGATCTTTGTCGGGGTAACTATCAGATCGACCTTCCTATCGTGCTCCTCCCTTGGCACGGAATCTACTATCTGGATATCATGGACTGTAGTTGCCACCGTGATCCCTCTCCTGATATCTTCAGCCAAGGAGATCTCCCTATCTCCAAAGCCTTTCCCCTTGCCTAGCCTGTTTCCATCAAGATCTACAGCCACAGAGCCCTCAACGATCAGATCCAGATGTGAAGGAGCGTCGGTCGATTCTCCATACTTGAAGGCTCCTCTTATGGTGCTGGCCTCCCTTTCTTTACCTTTGACTCCCTCTGGCCTTATTACAAGATAACCAGACTTCAGCCTTGGAGTTGGCATGACCAAAACCTTGCCATCTAGGAGAGCCATTCTTCTAACCGGTCTCTGGGGTGAATCTGGGTTCACCATCATGTAAGAGGCACTCCCATACTCATCTATAAATCTAAGTTTTAAGGCAGCAACTTCGGCACCCTTGAAGTTCGGTATACGCCCAAAGCATGGCAGAGGAAATTTCGCTATCCCCTTCGCCTCCATCTCCTTCCATATCCTCTCACGAAGCTCCTGCTTTTCGATGAAGATATCATTACCTTTCATTCAGACACCTTATCGAGTTCAAGACTTCATAGAAGGGCATCCAACCCGAATTTGATGAAGATGATGCTGAAGAAGATAAGTGTAGCCCCACAAAAGATTAGGAGAGATCGATAGACTCTATCGCTCATGAACTTCTTACCACGAACCATAACAAAGGCAACCAAGCCATACCAGCTCAGATCAGACAATACATGACCGAAGTAAAAGGCCATCACACCTATGATACTGAATTCGAGGGCCTTGAGGAGGAAAACTGCTCCGACAGATATCCACCAGATGAACCAGAAGGGATTGGAGAGACTAGTGTAGACCCCCAACATCGTAGAACCCATGCTTTGATCCTCCAACTTAAGATCAGGGTTCAGAGAGACCTTCCGCCTTAAGGCATCCCTTAAGATGGTATAGGCCATCCAAGATAAGAAGAGGCCTCCAAAGAGGCCTATAGAAGCAACTATAGGTGTGAGAGACAAGACTTCGGCCAGACCTAAGGTAAGGAGGAAGACCATAATGAGTTCGAGCAAGATATGGCCTAGGGAAACGGAAAGGCCCGACCTCAGACCTCTTTTTGTTGATTCGTTCATGGTCACTATCAAGACAGGGCCCGGCATCAAGGCCCCAGAGTATCCTATGATGAGAGAAGAAGCGAATAGGATCAAGACCTCTATGAGCATGAACAGTTCTACCTATAAATCGGCCGCCTTAAACCTTTGGGCCTACCAGTATATCCAGGACTACTTGATTCCATCTTGGACCTACTTCCCTCACCACTCTGAATTCCAATATCTTGTGAGGTACCTTCAGACTCTCCTCAAGTTCTTTTACGGCTTCCTTTATGGGATTCTCGCCCTTTGAAGCATGAGCATGAGTGTAGTAATGGATTACACCGCCTTCTGGTTTTAGGGCCTCGATGGCAACATCTATGTAATCTATAGCCTTCTCTGGCAGTGGCATCAATACTCTATCTACAATCCCTCTAAGAGATTCTTCTACCACAGACCTTGCATCGCCCAAAAAGGGTACCACCCTGCCAGAGACTTTATTCAGCCTTATGTTCTCCACCATGAGATGGTAGGCATCTGGGTTCAAATCTATGCTGTAGACCTTGGAGTCTGGCTGATTTTTTGCTATTATTATGGAGAAAGACCCTACCCCAGCGAACATGTTGACTACAGTCTCCCCAACCTCTACCTTTTTCGCTACGCGAGATCTCTCCGTCGATAATCTGGGGGAGAAGTAGACCTTGGCAAGATCGACCTTGAAGATGCACCCATATTCCTTGTAGAATGTTACCGTCTTTTCTTCGCCCAAGAGGTACTCCAGATCCCTTGTCCTATACTCTCCTGAGACTGGCGTTGCCTGCCTTAACACGGTCTTTATCGGTTTGATTCTATCGAGCAATGCCTCAGCTATGATCGACTTCTTGTCTAGGAGGGGTTCGGGTATCTTTATGATGGCTATATCCCCGATTATGTCAAAGCTACCGTATAGTTGCTGAATTTCATCGGTTGTCAGAACTTTCTCCAATGCTCTCTTTAGCATCTTAATCATTAGTAGCACCAGATCGATCTATTGTTCAAG
>JACGUG010000084.1 GCA_024256285.1 archaeon | reverse complement strand
GAGAAAATACTACGATGATCATAGATGCGAGCTCAACCCACTTCTTCGCCTTCGATAAAGTCCTATGAAGTTTCTTGAGTATCTCTGGATCATATACAAATACGAAGTGCCATGGCTGGCTGTTGAAACAGGAAGCTGACAAGCCTGCATGAGTGGCCAAATCCTTTATAAGATCCTCGCTTATGTCAACAGGATCAAGGGAGCGATAAGCCCTTCTGATCTTTATCGCATCTGTTACATGCATTATATTCACCTATTTTCTTCAACTACTGAAGTCTAATTAAGATAGTTTTATGAGTAATTCTATAAGAGCTTTTAGTTCCATTGAAAAAATGGCCCTTGAGTCTTTAAACGACGCTTGCTAGCTATATCTTTGGAAGGATACTTGAATATTTTTCCATTCTCATCATCTTCCCCTCAGGCTGCACAAGCCAAATTCCCCCCGCCTCTTTTTTTGTTATTTTGTTATATTGTTATGATATTTTTAACTTAAGTCTACACTTATCCTAAATGTATTTAAAACTCAAACCCACACTGATAGATCACAAGAATGTTTGATGTACTTATAGAATATATATAAGAATTATAATATCATGGCCATTTTATTCATCTCATATTTACTCCATAGGAAAGGCACGCTATCGACTTATAAAATTAAAGGGATGACGAAAATTCCAGATTGTAGAACCCTCAAAAGATATCTTAGATTTTGTCTGGAAAAGAACTTTATCAAGATGAATCAAGATGAAGAAGGAAGACACACAAAGAAGTTCTCCATAACAGAAAGAGGAAGGCTCTTTTAGAATTATTTAATGAAGCGATGATATACGTAAAGAGGTGAAAGCGAAGACCTAAACTAAACCTATACTACAAGTAGAGCCTAATCTATTAAAGGGTGAGCGAAGAAAGCAATATAAGAATTCAATAGGGATCTATGATGGATATGAAAATAGGCGTTCTCTCAGACTCGCACGCATCCGATTTGGAAGATTTGCCCAAGAAGGCTTTAGACGTGTTGTGCGGCATGGATTTGATAGTCCATGCTGGAGACTACAGAGGCAAAAGACTGCTAGATGGGTTAAGAAAGCTGGGTAACTTTAAAGGGGTCTATGGCAACATGGATCCCATCGAAATCAGAAGAGAGTTGCCGAGCATAGAAGTCTTAGAAGTGGGTAAATTCAAGATCGGCATCGTCCATCCATCTGAAGGTGGCTCTCCATTTGGATTAGAAAAAAGAATTAGAAAGAAATTTGAACGAGTCGACGTTATTGTATATGGACACACCCATAGAGCTAAAAACAAAGTTGTAGAAGGCATTCTTTACTTCAATCCTGGGAGCGTTACAGGTGCCTTTCCTTCGTTATACACGTCCTTTGGAATCCTCACAGTCGATGAGGAAGTAAAAGGAAGGATAGTTAAGATCTGATAGTAACGTGCTTTCGTCATATAATCTATTTCCAGTAATGCCAACTGTTACCTTAAACTCAAAGAATATTCACGTCATTTGGGAAGGATAAATAAGATAGTTCAGTATTATAATGTATATGGCAGAACCTGATAGAGTGGACTTCAAAGTTTTAGATCACAAGTGTGTTGGTAGCGATACCGTCGTGTTTAATCTAGAGGATGGCGCAATCGCTAAGGTAACGGTCGATCTTGACAGGGTAGGAGTGGCTACAAACTATAAAAATCCAGATGGAACCCCATACTACGTGATTAAAACATCGTTAAAAATAAAAGTGATTCCTGCAGACAAGAAGTTCTCATTGCCCAAAAGTAGGCTAAGAGCACCATCGAAATCTCACATAGAACCACCCAATCATATAGCCTGAAAGGAACGAGAAGGTAATATTTGGTTTCAAAAGATCACCCTTTCTCAACCTCCCTTAGATGCTGTTCAGGGATAAATGGTGGTTTTAAATCCCTTTAAATAGAATAGAATATGGCTCTATTGATAGAGTCCATAAATCTTTTAATTAATTAAATATGATTACTCAGTTCAAGATGCCTGATTTAAAATTGAAACTTTTAAAGATCGAAAATAGAATTATAATGATTAGGGTACATAATAATTGTGGCGAATAAACCATGAGTGAAAATCAAAGGGTCAAAAAAGAACCCATCATACCTTCTTTCGCTTTATCAGCCATGACTAGGAAACCTATAGGTGAAGACCTTGAGATGGCTATCGTCTACAGCATGGCTGAAAGGGAACTAAGAAGGTCGTTCATAGGCAAGAAGAAGGAGGGTATCTCTCTCATGGTTAAAGCTTACTATGGAATTTGGGCCTATCCCTTTGATGGAAGATGGATACTGATCGACTTGATGAACCTGTATTCCTTCTCTCTTACAGGTATCAAACTTCCTCCAATAGAGGAATTCATACAGCATCTCAGGGATGCCCGTAACAATAGAGAAATCTTCAAGAATATGCTCGTCAGGCATAATGAAACTTTTACTTATTCTGAAGAAAAGGTTTACACTATAAAGGGACTGATAGAGAAGCCTCTGGCATTGGCGATAACTGGTTACATCGATGATGTGGGTATCGTCAGCACGCCCTCTTCAAAGGTCCTTACTTTACCTCTTCATATAGATGAGAAGAGTATGTTAAAGGTGGTCTATGAGTTGAATAAAGTGAAAGGAGAGTTGGAAGACCACTTGGCTTTGCTCGAAGAAGCCATCAAAGTCCTCGATGAAGAGCTTAGTTTCCATATGGCACAGATAGATGAGGAGATACAGGGCATCGATGAGGAATATAGGAATCAGAAGGATGTCACCTCTGAACTGATCAATAGATCTGTAGAGCAACTCAAGACCAAGAAAGAGCTTGAGCTCAAGATGGTTCTCTCAAGATTCGAGGATCGTAAGGAGTTCTTCACCTCTCAGATAGGGGAGTATAGCAAACTACTCATGTACCTTAAGAAGGATTATGAAGTACTGAAGAATATGGTCGAGACTACCAAATCATTGGGGAGAGAGCAGAAGTACATCCCCCTTTGGAACAAGATACTGAGAGAGACATCGGCAAAGATGGGGGATATCGAGACAGAGGTAGAGGGACTAAAATCGGTTATAAAGACCTTGGAGGAAGACAGGGATAGAGAACTGCTCTCTATCCAGGATGCCTACTCGCAGCTTATAGGGTCCAAGATGAAGTTGTTAGATGATGTAGGGATAGAGAGAGACTTTGAAGTGAAGAAGAGAAGGGAAGAGATCAAAGACCTTTCTAACAGAGCCATAAGGCTGAGGCGCCAGATATCGGCGATACGCAACCGTGTCAAAGAGAGCTCAGAGCAGATAGAAGAGCTACCGATAGAAGAGTTAAAGAACGACAAACCAAAGCTTGTATGCATACCCTTCTACCTTGTATGTTATGAAAGTTTAGAAGGAGAGAGAAGGTATAAGGCATACCCTCCTAGCCTCCTTCAAGCCTCAAGCACTCGTCCTTTTCTGAAATGGATGCCTAGCCTCTTTACTCAGCTTCTCAGACCTTACTCTGGCCAGCTCAAGGATATAGTCGAAGTTAAGTTCATTGATCGTCTGAAATCCAACCCTATCTTAGAAGGAGAGATATATAAGAAAGGGAAGAAATTTGATATGCTCGGGTCTTACAGCTCAAAAAAGCAGATGGCAGATGCCATAGATGGCCTTGTGGAGCAAGGGTTGATAGCCCAGAGGCAAGCCTCGACCCTTAAGAAGAGGCTGGAAGTGATGCCCTCTTACCAATGATCACATTTGAATATAGAGAGATTGAAGTCACGGAAAGTGAAATGATTTCGATATAGAAAACCCTCGATAGAGGGGAAGCCTCTTATTTATATTATAATAAAATTTGTGATGGGGACTATCGTAAGTCCCTCCCCATCTTTCTCCCACTCTTCTTAGTACTTGGCTTTCTTGATATCTCTTAGGCTTGGA
>JACGUG010000003.1 GCA_024256285.1 archaeon | reverse complement strand
GTTTAGAAAGATCGATCATTTTATCGAAGAGCTTCAAAGTCTCATTTACAGCCTTCTTATTTCTCAAGTCGTAGCCTGCTGCAAAGGCATGGCAGGTATCGAAGCACACTCCAACCCGATCCCTCTGCTCTATCTGATCGAGGATGGATATCATATGTTCAAAGTCCGAGCCGACGCTGTTCTTCGCCCCAGCAGTATTTTCGAGCAGAAGCATCACATCGTTATCCACACTAGAAAGGGCTTGATTGCAGGCATCTGCTACCCTCTTCATACCTACATCCCGACCCCTACCAAGATGACTTCCTAGATGAGTAACAAGATAATTTATCCTCAATCGACCACATCTCAAGAGCTCTGCTTTGAGAGTATCCACCGATTTTTTATAGACATCATCCGAGGGCGATGAGATATTTGGCAGATAGGGCATGTGAGCCACAGATACACTGAACCCATGAATCTCCAACTTCTTGATGAAAGCATCGACATCTTCCTGATTTAGGGGAGCGAACTTCCAGCCTCTTGGATTCCTTGTGAATATCTGAAAAGTCGTGCACCCCATCTGCTCTGCTCTGTCAACAGCCTTATCTATCGACCCTGAGATAGAAACATGAGCACCAAGCAGCATGTAATCTCATATTCTACATAAAGGGGATTGCCTAAAAAGATAACTATTGGTTCTGACGATTCTAAGTTAATGTTTATTATTTATGAATGCCTTTTCCTCATCTTCCTCTTCAACTTTGTACCGCAGACATCACATACTGTAACATCGCTTTTATGAAAGACTTTGCCACAGCCACTACAGTAGGTGAACCACCTTATGGTTTTTGAAATTCCCCTCGTCATTACAGGGGAGAACTTCAATTCAAAAAAATTGACCAAGTTCTGAATCGAGTAGTCGTCCGATATGATTGTAACGTTATATCCATCTCGCTTTAATTGAAGGCCAAGAGCAACGACAGAAACGTCTGTATCTGATAGCTTTATGACATCCCCACTCCTGCTTGCCATCAGTCTGACCTCATCGACTAAAGGGTGGCTGGGCTCGGTTACGATAAGTTTGCCACTTTCTATAAGAGCCGAGATGGCCATCTTCAATACTCTATTATGGGAGACTTCACGGATAACATGAGGAGTTGTATGATAGGTGGAGATGCCTGTGGAGGGTATGCCGGCATAAAATGCTGTAGAATCTAGAACCAAAGCTCCCCTTTTTGATCTAGCTTTAACTGAAGCCAAGATTATGTAGTTGGCGTAATATCCTCTTATTGAACCTTACGAAGACAGCATCCCGCTCATGTTCGGCGATCTTGACCCATTCCCCAGCGTTTATGGTATATGCTTCTTGACCATCGGTGACCAGATAAAAATCATCTGAGAAGGAGATTTCTATGGTTTCTGGAGGGAGGACTATGGGGGGCAGTCTGAGCAATGGAAAGATGGGCATAAGAAGAAAAGACCTCATCCCTTCATAGATTACAGGACCCCCTCCACTGAAAGAGTGGGCAGTAGTACCAGTAGGAGTTGCTACCATCAACCCATCCATCTTCTGCTCTAAAAATACATCTTGTTCTCTTCTTACAGTCACCGTGGGTAGGGATAGACGTGAAACACGGTCGAAGAAAACCTCGTTAAGGACTGGAGGAAAGATTTTAACATCAGTGGAAGACCTGATGCGTAAACGTCTATCTAAAAAGTACTCGCCCCTCATCAACTTACCGATCGCTGAAACTATCTCCTTTGGCAATATCTCCGATAAGACCCCTCTGCCTCCAACGTTTACCCCAAGCACTGGAACTTCGCTATCCATCATCCGTAAAGCCCTAAGAATCGTACCGTCCCCCCCTACTGTAGCCAAGATATCTACATCCATGCCTCTTAATTCTCTTATGGAACTCACGGAGCGAATCGATTTATATCTAAATGGTAGAACTGTAGTTGTATCGATACCAACTTTTGATAGGGCCTCTACGAGTTGAGAGGCTACCGCCTCTGCCCTCTTATGCCTCTCTTTTATAAACACAGCAACATGGGTAATATTGCACTTTTTCGCCATCGCTATCCAACAGAGCATAGAAAAGACATGATTATATTTAGATCGTTTTACTATATTGAGAGGGTTTGGGGAGATCGAACCTTTCATATGCTGGAGACTTTGCCCTTGCATCTGGATGGTTTTTGAAGCCTTAAGAAATTTCATACCAAAAAATAAATAACATACTCAACAGACAATAGTTTGATAAACCTTGAGTGAAGAAGCAAAAAGTGAAGAAGCAAAAACTCCAGAGGAATTCGGGAAAGAAGTCTATGCCAAAGCCTTAAAAGAACTTCGTGACAGTGTTCCGAAGATCGGGATAAGTATAACCGTCGCTATATTGATCTGGCTCATAGGTAACTACGTGTTCATTCCGATCTCTCAGGGACTATTCATCCAAACTTTCGCAGTTACACAACTAATCAGTCTGATCATCTTGATCGCCATAGCGATCTTGGTCATAGGTATCTTAAGCGAGTTGAGGGATGTAGCAGATGCAGCCGCTGGTTTTACAGCTTACCATTTTGGGAAGCTAGGACAGGCAACACCAGAAGAGTTGGGGAAGTATAGGACAGCTTTTCGAGGTTTTCTTTACGTTCTGGTGGTGGCTGCGTTATTCTTGCTATTCGCCCAACAGTTGAACATAATACACCCATCATTGGCGGCAATAGTACTGTTGATAATCGTAATATGGGCAATCATAACTCTATATCGATCTGGGCGTGCATTATCAAAAATAGTGGAACGCTATGCCAGCGAGTGGGCGAAGAGGCTTGAATAGGCTTGAAGTTACGTACCCTCTCCCTCATTTTTTTACCTCTATTCCTGATAGACGCTATCTTCATAACTTTTGTCTGGTTTGAATACGATTCGGTGAGGCTCTTTGTGGAACAGAATATCGCGCCCTACTTTTTACCTTGGCTTCCTAACTTTGAAGAGTTTTGGTCCATCCTGATCTTATCTTCCTTCTTGTATGCTATCATTCTCAGCCTCATCTACTTGTACATCGTCCTCTCACGCCTTTTTAGACAGGTTTCAGGGGAGAGTGAATTTATACGATGAAGAAGAGTTCACCTAAAGATGCTAGGAAGGAATTCAGTCTCAGCTTCCCGTCCTTCATCTTGAACATCTTCATGGCTTACCTTCTATGGCTCTTCGCAGTAAGCATCTTCATTCCCTTGAGCATTGAAATATCGGGTGGGGACGGTCTAACACCTTTGATCAGCTTCATATTCTTGGTCGCTATACTCACTTTCATCGTCAAAGCTGCCTACGATGGAAAATCTGCGGTCGACTCCCTCGCTATTCTTGCATCGGAGAAGAAGCCTAATCATGAAAGGAAGCAACGCTACATCGTTGTGAGGAACGGAGGCTACATGGTTCTGATCGTGATCTTAAGTATAGTCATGATACCTCTGCTCATGGCCATCCATCCTGTCTTCGCTGGAATTGCCTTAGTTTCAGCTTTAATACTCTTCTTCGTTCTTCTTCTGCCTCTTATGCCCATGATCATCGATAGAATCGTAGCTCGACTCTAAAACGATCTAAAGGAATGTTTATAATGGATATCATAGAGTATTATCATGTAGGTATGTTTTTACCTTCCATAACTGCGCCTCTACTTATTTGGTGAAAAGAAACCTATGAAGACTTACCTTGTCAAAGTGGTTATAGAGAACAAAGCGAGTGCTAGAGACCCTGAGGGGGAGACTATCCTCAAAGACCTTCTGATCAAGGGTGGCTACGATCAGATCAGAGTTGTAAGAACAGCGAAGTTGTTGAAGATGTGGGTCGATGCTGAGACGGGTGAAGATGCAAAGGAGATTACATCAAAGCTCTGTGATGAACTAAGGGTCTACAACCCTGTAGCCCATACATGCTCTATAAGCTTAGATGGGGAGTAGCATGAAGGTCGCAGTCATACAGTTTCCTGGGAGCAACTGCGATCTAGATACGCTCCATGTTTTAAACGACATCATGAAGATCAGAGCCGACCTCGTCTGGCATAGATGTGAAGACCTCAGTGGTTATGATGGGGTGGTACTCCCTGGGGGCTTCTCTTACGGCGACAGGTTGAGGGGAGGGATAATAGCTGCCCATAGCCCTATCATGAGAGAGGTAAAGAGGATGGCAAAGGATGGATACCCAGTCCTTGGAATATGCAACGGTTTTCAGATACTGGTAGAGGCTGGGCTTCTTTCAGGCGCTCTTTTAAGAAACTCTTCTTTGAAGTTCGTCTGTAAATGGGTAAATCTCTCTGTTGTAAGCCTTAGATCTATCTTCACCAACGACCTCAAAAGATATTCTCTCTTAAAGATGCCCATAGCTCATAATGAAGGGAGATACTTCATCGAAGAAGGTGATCTCAAAGAGCTCTATGATATGGATCAGATCGTCCTCAAATACGTTGATGGAGATGGCAGGGCTACAGATGAGGCGAATCCTAACGGCTCTATGGATAACATAGCAGGTATATGTAATACTGAAGGCAACGTCTTGGGCTTGATGCCCCACCCTGAGAGGGCTTCTGAGAGAATCTTGAGCCCTTTTGGGAGTGATGATGGGAGGTCGATCTTTACATCCATGATCGAGTATATGAGAAGAAGGTGAAGAAATTGGTCGTCTCTCACTCCATTTTTGTGGACTTGACAGAAGATGAAATCGACAAGGCTAGGAAGATGCTAGGGAGGAAGCCCAACGATCTGGAGTTGGCCATGATAGATGCTGAATGGTCAGAGCACTGCAGTTATAAGTCATCCATCCCTATCTTAAAGCAACTTCCGACAGAAGGGCCTAGAGTCATAATAGGACCTGGATACGATGCTGGTGTCGTCGATATAGGAGACGGTTATGTAGTCACTTTGCACATAGAGAGCCATAACCATCCATCTGCCATTGATCCTTATGGGGGGGCAGCGACTGGGATAGGAGGTGTCTTGAGGGACATCCTTTGTATGGGCACCAGGCCCATCGCCCTTCTAGACTCTCTCAGGTTTGGGAATATAGAGGACAGTTCTCATTCTAGGTGGCTCTTCAAGCACGTTGTAAGAGGGATTTCTGACTATGGCAACTGTGTGGGCGTGCCAACGGTTTCAGGGGAAGTCGAGTTCGATGAATGCTTTGAGAGAAACTGCCTTGTAGACGTAGTCTGCCTCGGATTGGGCAGAATAGAGAATCTTGTTCTTGCAGAGGCAAAGCATCATGGAGACAGTGTGATACTTGTCGGTGGCAGCACTGGAAGGGACGGCATTCATGGCGTAACATTTGCATCCAGGGTATTGACTGGGAAGTCGGAAACGGAGAGATCGGCAGTCCAGATTCCAGACCCCTTTATGAAGAAACTCATAATCGAAGCAACACTGGAAGCTGTTGAAAAAGGCCATGTTAGAGGTCTTAAGGACTTGGGTGGGGGAGGCCTCACTACCGGTCTATCGGAGATGGCTGAAAAAGGTGGGTGTGGGATCGAGATCGAACTATCAAAGGTCCACTTACGTGAGGAAGATCTTAGCCCCATCGAGATAATGATATCAGAGTCTCAAGAGAGGATGGTCTTCATAGTAGAGCAAGGGCATGAGGGAGAAGTCTGTAGGGTATTTGAGAAGTATGAACTGCCATACAGCATAATAGGGAAGGTTACCGATGGTGGGAACTTGGCCGTCAAGGTGAAGGGGGTGGAGCTGGCCAGCATCCCAGCAAAGATCTTGGCCAAGGCACCTATAATTCATAGAAGATCGATCGAGCCAGATTACATAAAGAATCTGAGAGAGATCAGAAAGCCAGAATTACCATCCGATCTCTCATCAATATTACTGAAGTTGATGGGTTCTCCCAATATAGCCAGTAAAAGATGGGTTTATGAGCAGTACGACCATGAGGTGGGCATAAGGACTGTGGTGAAGCCTGGTCAGGGGGACGCTGCCGTAATGAGGTTGCCCAAGGGCTCTTTCTTGGCTATAAAAGCAGATGGAGATAGCAAGCACTGCTACATCGATCCCTACAACGGTGCAGCGGGATGCTTATCAGAGGCATGCAGAAACTTGATCTCTGTAGGTGCTGAGCCCTTGGCTTTCGTGGACCACCTTCAATTCGGAGACCCGGGAAATCCTGAGGTCTTCTGGACTTTCAGCGAGGCGGTAAGAGGCTTGGCAGACTATTCTAGGGCTATGGGGCTACCATGTGTTGGGGGAAAGGTCAGCTTTTACAATGAGGATAAGGTAAAGAACACAGCCATCAAGCCATCCCCTGTTATAGCAGCCATAGGGAGGATAGATGAGGAGAGATGGATAACCACCATGGACTTCAAGGATGAAGGTGATTACGTGGTGATTGTGGGTGAGACCAGATCAGAGATGGGCGGATCAGAGTATTACGAGTATATCCACGGGTTGGTTGGAGGAACCGTGCCTCAGATCGACTTTCTCAAAGAGGAGAAGACTTTGAATGTAGTCAAAGATGCCATAAGAAAAGGCCTTGTAAAGGCTGTGCATGATATATCAAAAGGTGGGGTGATGGTAGCTTTGGCTGAGATGTGCATCTCTGGGGGCATCGGTGCATCCATCGATTGCTCTAAAATCCCTTCTCATGATCTAAGGATCGACGAACTCCTCTTCTCAGAGACTCATTCCAGGTTCATAATGGAGGCAGACGGCACCCATATAGACGAACTCTCAAGAATGATGAGAGACTCCGATGTTGTATTTAGTGTAATAGGTAGGGTTGGAGGGGATGAACTAGAAATCTCTTATAAAGGTGATAAATTGATGTCTATTATGGTATCCGATTTAAGGGATCGTTGGTCACTATCCATCCCAAGATGTATGGGTGAGTTGTAATGAGGGAGAAATGTGGCGTAATTGGGGCTTACTCCTTTAGTGGTCATAACGTCCCACAGTTCTTGGTTAGGGGGCTTGAGAGCCTTCAGCATAGGGGTCAGGAGTCTTGGGGAATCGCTGTAATTGGGCATGGAGTTTACAAGAAACTTGGTCTTGTCATGAGCGACCCTGAAGATGCCTATAATGTTAAGAGGATGCAAGGGAATGTGGGCATAGGCCATGTCCGCTACTCCACGAAGGGCAGCACAACCCTAGAGAATAGCCACCCAATAGAGATAGGCAGATCACTTTCCATAGCCCATAATGGGACCATAGTGAATGCAGAGGAATTGGCAGGTAAAGCATCGGAGGAAGTCTGCATCTCTGCCTCAGTAACAGATACAGAGCTTGTTGGCATCAGGCTCACTCAGATCTTCGAAAAGCATAAGGATTGGCAGGCCGCCTTTAAGATATTAAATGAAGAGATCAACGGCTCTTACTCTATGGTCATCCTGACTGAGAAGGGGGAGCTTCTGGCAGCAAGGGATGAGAGGGGCTTCAGACCTCTTTGCATAGGCTATCAAGAAGATACAGAAACCTATTTCATATCATCGGAGAGCTGTGCCCTTGACTTCCTCGAGGCGAGTTTGATAAGGGACGTAAAGCCCGGTGAGCTCGTCAAGATAGACAAGAATGGTTTTTCGACCTATATGTTCTCCAATGGGGTGAAGCATGCCCACTGCCCCTTTGAGTATACATACTTCTCCTATCCCAGCTCTTATCTGGAAGGCATAAACATCTATACGGCAAGGAAGAGGATCGGGGCTGAACTAGCCAAAAAGTACAAATTAGATGGCGATGTGGTCATACCTGTCCCAGACTCGGCCAGACCTGCTGCTCAAGGGTTCTCAGTCGAATCGAAGATCCCTTTCGAAGAGGGGTTGATGAAGGGCAGGTACAGGAAGAGGGGTAGCTTAAGGAGCTTCATAGAGCCTGTTCAAAAGAGGAGAGAGGAGATCGTCAAAAAGGTGACCGCCATAAAAGCTACTGTGGAAGGAAAGGATGTAATAGTTGTGGATGACAGCATCGTCAGAGGCACGAGCTCATCCATAATAGTCAAAATCTTGAAGAAGGCGGGAGCAAGGAAGATAAGCTTCGTCTCTACCTTCCCCCCCATAAGATACCCTTGCTATGCTGGGATAGACTTTCCCACTCAAGAAGAGTTGATAGCTTATAAAGTATGTAAAGATGGGAAGGACTTGGACCTCATAAACAGAAGGGTTGCATCTGCCCTTTCAGTGGACTTCGTAGGCTATAATGACATAGAAGGTCTAAGTAGAGGGATAGGGTTGCCCATCGATGGGCTCTGCCTTTCATGTGTAACAGGAGACTATTCATGCCTCAAGTCCCCTCCCAAGTTTCGAACTAGAAAGGAGATGAAGGGATAGATTGGCTGGGATATTCGGCTTTTACGCCTTTGGTGAAGAGAGGATGAACTGGGATTCGTCCAAGTTCATCTACTATGGGTTGAGTGCCCTTCAGGGAAGGGGCCAAGAGTCCACAAGCCTAGCTATCTACTCTTATGATACTCATTCGCTAAAATGGGCTTCTGGGGATGGTCTGGTAGATGAAGTATTTGGGAAGATGAAGCAAGAAGATGTGAAGGGTTTTCTGGGGATAGGGCAGGTATCTGCTGAGAAGGGAGACTATGCCATAAGGGTGGAGGAGCCTATACAACTTGCATTGGTAGGAGACGGGAAACCAGAATTACATGAGAACAGGCAGAGATCCTTCCAGATTTTCGCTGAGATGCTCTCTAAGAAGATGTATGAGCTGAAAGACCCTCTTGAGGCAGCCAAGAAGCTTATAGGAGAGGTGAAGGGTGGCTACTCTTTCATAGCCCTAACAAAAGATGAGAGGATGATCTGCGGGAGGGATGTTCACGGAATAAAACCATTGGAGGTTGGGGCTATAGGTTTCGATATAGGTGCAGTAGCATCTGAAAGCTCAGCCCTTGATGTAATAGGGGCAGAACACTCAGGTTACATAAAACCAGGAGAAGCGGTCAACTTCGATCCTTTGAGCATAGAGAGAGGACGTATCAACCATGAGACGGCTTACTGCAGTTTTGAGTATGTTTATCTGGCAAGGCTCGACTCATACCTTAACTCCATCTCTGTAAGCAAGGTCAGAGAGATGATAGGTAGAAGGCTGGCAGAAGAGAACCCTGTAAAAGCAGATGTTGTGATAGGCGTTCCCAATACAGCCATACCCTTCTCCATGTCATATTCGGAGAACAGTGAGATTCCAGTGAGGCTTGGCTTCACCAGGACAGGAAGGCATGTAAGGAGTGCGATAAAGCCGAGCCAATTCGATAGGATAGTTGGAGTTCAGTTGAAGTTGAACCCTATAAGAACTTCTGTCGATGGCAAAGAAATAATTCTGATAGATGACAGCGTTGTAAGGGGGAACACTCTGAGAAACACTGTCTATAACCTGAAGAGGAAGGGTGCAAAAAAGGTTCATGTAAGGATAGGTAGCCCTCCTTTGATATCAAGGTGCCCCTTCGGAACAGAAGTCCCTCCAGAGGATGAATTGATAGGCAGAGCTTTATCGAACGATGAGATCGCTGAGATCATAGGCGCTGACAGTTTCGCCTACCTTTCCATCGATGGACTATGTAAATCTATAGGCTTGCCTAGATCCTCCCTCTGCTTGGGTTGCTTTACAGGAAAATATCCCAGTCTCCATAATAATTGAACTTGGTAATGTTGAAGAAGGGTACCATAGAATATTATTTTAGGTGTAAAGTTAGGTATTTTAGAAGGATTTAAAAGGACATTTATGGGGAAATCCAAATAACTAATAAGATGAATCTTTGGTAGGAAACTCATGAAGATAATGGGTTTAGGCAACGCATCAAGAGAGCATGCCATCGCAGAGGCCTTAGAGAGGAGCGAACACCATCCAAGAATCTTCTGGCTGGGTGATATAGGAAACCCTGGAATATTCGAGATATGTAAGAGAACTGGGGGCGACTTCGCTCTATCTAAGACTACAGACTCAGAGAAGGTTTCAGAGTATGCAAAGAGATGGCATGTAGACTTTGTGATAATCGGGCCTGAAGAGCCGAACTTCCATGCAGTTCCAGACGAGCTTGAGAGAAGAGGGATACCCTGCGTCGGTGCAAGCAGGGATGTAGCCATGATAGAGATGTCGAAGGCTGAGATGAGGAGGTTGCAGTGGGAGTATGGGATAAGGGGAAAGCTTCTCTTCAAGACGTTCAGATCTGCTCAAGAGGCCTATTCTGTCTTGGAGAGATACTCTGATACCCTTACTTGGTTGCAGAATGTAGCCTTAAAGCCAGCAAGGCAGGCAGGTGGGAAAGGAGTCAAGGTTGTAGAGGATCAACAATTATACCTACACGATGAGAAGCAGAGGTTCAAGTCTAAGCATGCCGACTGGCTAGAGGGGTACATGAAGAGCTACTCAGATATAGACGATAAGATACTGGTAGAGGAGAAGGTTTGGGGTCCTGAATACACTCTACAGTGCTTCACAGATGGACGCTGCATAAAGGGCATGCCTTTAGTTCAAGACAACAAGCACGCCCATGAGTTCGATATAGGGACAGAGACAGGTGGTATGGGCTCTATATCTGGTCCAGGATTCACTCTACCCTTCATAACAAAGGAAGAGTATGAAGAGTCTTTGAAGATCGTAGACTTCTTGGTCCGAGCCATACAGGACAAGGTTGGTAAGAGCTATCATGGGATGGTTGCAGGCCAGATGATGTTGACGGAGATAGAGGGACCTACGATAATCGAGATGTACTCTAGGCTTGGGGACCCTGAAGCCTTGAACGTCTTGAATACACTAAAGACAGACTTCGTCGATATATGCTTGGCAATCTTGGATGGAAACTTATCAAAGTTGAATATAGAGTTCGATGAGAAAGCCACTGTCGTAAAGGCGATAGCGCCAAAGGGCTATCCCGATAATAGAGAGATGGCCAAGGACCACCCTGTCTTCGTGGATAGGCAAGCCATAAAGAGGGAGGGTTGCAAGTTTTATTGGGGGAGTGCAGATATAAGGGAAGGTGGGGAGATTAAATCGGCAGGATCAAGGCTTGTAGAAATACTTGCCATATCCGATGAGATAGAGAAAGCGAGCAAGATGGTTGATAGATGTATACCTCATGTAAAACTCTTGGACAGTTGGGGTTTATTTTACAGGAGCGATATAGGCTCCCCTGAGCTACTGAGCAAAAGAATGGATGTTGCAGACCGTGTGAGGATGCTCTACCAATATAGGAGGGATAAGGACATGCTTGGGAAGAGGGTCGACTGGCTCCCAAAAGTCGGGAAGATGGACCCTGTAGCTCTGCTCAGGGATGAGCTCTCTAAAAGGGGGGAGTGAGATAGATGGAGGTTGCTGTCATAGCTGGTAGCAGGTCAGATCAGAGGATCTTAGAAGAGGTATGTGGGGTGCTTGAAGATTTCCAGATAGAGTATGAGAAGAAGATTCTCTCAGCCCATAGGGATCGTAAAGAGCTGGAAGTTTACATAATGAATTCAGACGCCGATGTTTTCATAGCAGTTGCTGGGCTCTCTGCTCACCTACCAGGGTTCATTGCATCTTTGACTACAAAACCCGTTATAGGGGTCCCAGTCTCAGTAAAGCTTGGAGGCCTCGATGCCTTATTGTCCATGGTCCAGATGACTTCAAATGTTCCAGTCGCATGTGTTGGGATAGACAACGGTAAGAACGCTGCCCTCCTCTCTATAGAGATACTGAGCATAAAACGCCATGAATTAAAGGAGAAACTCTCCAAGTATAGGGCTGATAAACTTGAGCATTAAAGGCAGGCTTTTGAGGAGGGGCAAGGTCAAGGACATATACGAAATCGGTGATAGTTTGCTCTTCGTCTTCAGTGATAGGGTATCGGCCTTCGATGTCATCCTCCCTTCCCTCATACCCCATAAAGGCGAGATACTTTGCAGGTTCTCAGAATTCTGGTTCAACAGGTTGAGCATGCCCAACCACATGATCGAGGTCAGGGAGAAGAACAAGATGGTCGTGAAGAAGCTCAAGATGATCCCTATAGAGTGCGTTGTGAGGGGATACGTTTATGGAAGTTTTTATGAAAGGCTCTTGAGGGGGAAAGGGCCCTTAGATATAAAGTCAGAGCTGGCTGCAAAGATTTCAGAACCTATCTTCGATCCTACAACGAAATCTATGGAGAAGGACCTGCCCATCTCCAAGAGCGAGATTCTATCGAAGGGCTTGCTGAAGGAAGAGGAGCTTTCATTCATAGAGAAGAAGAGCGTAGAGCTCTACAAAAAGATGGCCAAGAGATGTGAAGAGGCAGGGTTCATAATGGCCGATGTGAAGTTCGAGTTTGGGAAGGATGGAGATGAGATAATCTTGGCAGATTCTATAGGTCCTGATGAGTTCAGGCTCTGGCCCAAGGAAAAGTATGCTTTAGGGAAGCCTCAAGAAAGTTACGATAAACAGCTCGTGAGAGACTGGTTGATAAGCGTGGGATTCAAGAGAGAGTTGGACGAAGCCATCAAAAAGGGGCGTCCATTGCCTGAACCTCCAACTCTACCCGATGAGCTCATAGAAGAGACGACGAGAAGGTATGTCTCGGCCTTTGAAAGGATAACAGGTCTGAACTTCCGTTAGAGGTGGATCATGAAAAAGCTCACGTACGCCAAAGCTGGCGTAGACTTAGACGAAGTAAGCAAGATTCGAAAAGAGGTCTTAAAGCAACTCAGCGGTACTTTCAGATATAGGCAAGGGAAGCTCGGTAGTCCCCTCATCGAGATAGGCCATTACGCAGGCATCATAGACATGGGTGATAGGGCTCTAACAGTTCATTCTGACGGTGTAGGAACAAAGGTGCTTGTAGCCCAGATGATGGAGAAGTACGATACGGTAGGCATAGACTGTGTGGCCATGAACGTCAACGACCTGATCTGCGTGGGCTCTGAGCCTATGGCCCTTGTCGATTATCTGGCTCTTGAGAAGCCCAATAAAAAGATGGTGAAGGAGATCATGAAAGGTCTTGCAAGGGGTGCAGAGGAGGCTTGTGTATCGATCGTTGGCGGGGAGACGGCCATAATGCCAGATGTGATAAAAGGGATCGATGGGAAGGGCTTCGACCTCGTAGGCTTGGCCATCGGCGTTGTAGATAAGGATAAGGTGATCACTGGGAGGGACTTGGAGATCGGAGATATCGTAGTTGGCGTCGAAAGCACGGGGATCCACTCTAATGGCCTGTCTCTTGCAAGGAAAGCTTTACTGCCGAAGTATGAAGTCCATCAGTTCATACCCGAGCTTGGGAAGAGCCTTGGAGAGGAATTATTGATGCCCACAGGAATCTACGTCAGACCAGTCCTTGAAGTGCTTAAGAGATGTGAAGTGCATGGCATGGCCCACATAACTGGCGGGGCCTTTTCGAAGCTTGCAAGATTGCTCTTAAAGCCGAAGACGGGTTTCTTGCTCGATTATATGCCCGAGCCTTTGCCTATATTCCAATTTATCCAAAGGGAAGGCTCTGTGGCTAAAAGGGAGATGTATCGAACCTTTAATATGGGGATAGGGTTCTGTCTGTGTGCACCAAAAGACGAGGTGGATGAGATCGTAAAGATATTTAAAGAGCATGGCATGGGCGCAAAGACTATAGGCAAGGTTGTTGGAGAGCCTGGAATAATAGTGAGGGGCGTTCGTGTATGATCGAAAGAGAAGAGATGCAAGAAGTAGTCAAAGAGTACAAGGAGCCTATAGCCCTTATACTGGGTTCTCACTCTGCCCTCGATGCTGCATCGGGCGCTAGGGACTATGGGCTGAAGAGGATAATCTACACGACGAAAAAAAGGGCGATAATCTATCTACAGAATCCTATAGTGGGCAAGGTTGAGGAGGAGATAGAAGACCTGCCCAAACAAACCAGAGAGGATATGGTCTGCGTCTTCGATCCAAAGGACTTGAAAAAGAAGGGTGGTTGGGAGACAGCCCTGATAATCTTGGACGAATACCCAGAGATATTCAAGTACATGGATGAGTTGAGGGATCTAGAATGTCTCCAGATACCGAATAGAGCCTTCTCTGTCTATCTGGGCGGCGACGATCACTGTAGCAGAATAGAGAAGGAGTTCTCGATACCGATCTTAGGCTCAAGAAGACTTTTGAAGATAGAGAACAGGGGAGAAGTAGAGAGGGACTACTACTGGTTCTGTGATAAAGCGGGCATACCCCACCCGAAATCCTACGAGTTTGAAGTCTATCCGAAGGGAATAAGGCTCAAGGAGTATGTAGATGAGCCTCTACTCTTAAAATCTGAACATGCAAAGAGGGAGCTTGAGAGGGAGTTCATCTTCGCTACCGACTCGAACGACCTTGAAGATAAAGTTGTAGTAGAGGTGGAGCATGGCAACTTGAATGAAGATGGCTTAAGGAGGGCTAGGATAGAGCAGATAGTCTTGGGCCCTCATGCCAACTTCAACTTCTTCCTTTCACCCCTGAATGCAGAGGAGGAATGGGGGGATGTGGACGATCTCTACGCTGAACTTCATGATATGAATCTGGGTGAAGCAAGAGTCTGCCTGGCCAACGAGTTTCTCTCCATAGATGAGAGGAGGGAGACGATCTTCGACGGGTTGAAGAGGCTACCGATAGATGTGCAACAGAAGATCAAGCAGGTCCCGTCCTTTGAGGTTACATGCCATCTTGCCATGAGCCTGAGAGAGTCTTTACTGAAGGATATTCATAGGTGTGCCAATGCCTTCCTCTTGGCAACCAAAAGATACGAACCCCCAGGGATAATCGGAGCCTGGTGCCTTCAGACTTTGATAACTTGGGGCAAGGTTCCGGGCAAGGCTGTAGAGTATGGACTTTACGATGTTCCCAGTGGTGAAGATGTCTATGCTCATATCCCTGTAACTCAAGATGTTGCAACAAGGCATGGTGGGGGCACGAATGTGCACATGGGAGTAGGCTCTCAGTACGCAAATGCGAAGTACAACAGGAGGATGAGCATGGGGGATAGGATCGCTTTGGAGATAAAAAGGGCTCTGAGGTTAAGAAAACTCGAAAAGATAGTCACCTAAATTAAATTAAATTAAATCTCTCTCACCTCTAAATATGAGAGCAATTCTTCGATATCGGTATTGGCTTTCCCCTTTAGAAAGTCTACCAGTTCTTTCTTTGATGGGGCTTGAGTGCCTCCCCCCAACTTGGTAACCATCATCCCTCCAACAGCGTTGGCTAATATCCCGATATAATTTATAGGAAGTTGCCTTAAGTATCCATAGACGTAGGCTGCATTGAAAGAATCTCCAGCCCCTGTGGTATCTATTACAGGCACTTTGAAGCTCGGTACATGAATCGATGAACCTTCTCGAGCTATGAAGCAACCCCCTTGACCCAATTTTATCACGACCGTCTCTGGTCCCTTCTTTAAAAGGGTCTCTGAGGCCATCTTTAAGTCGTGGGTCCCTGTCAAGGCCTCTGCTTCAATTATATTTGGCATGAGAACCTCTGTACTTTCTAAGGCAGAATCTAAGACTTTAGGCTGAACTTCATTCACCAAAGGACCTGGATCGAAGAAGACCGGGATGCCCGAGCCTTTAGCCTTCCTCATCACTTCAAGGGTAATATCAAGGCTCGGCGATCGGATCAGGGTGTGCCCCGATGTGTAGATGGCTCTAGAAGACTCTATCCTTTCGACATCGATACGATCTTGGCAGACCTCCACACCGATCCCATGCACACCTATGAAGGCATGCCTTCCCTCTCTATCCACTAAGACAAGAACCTTTGCTGTCCCTTCCCCCTCTATTTCATCTATGCCCGTCACGTCCACCCCCTCCCTCCTCAATAACTCTCTAACGAATCTACCATCTTCGTCGTCTCCAACACAGCCTACGATGCCAACTTTGAGACCCAGCCTTGAGGCAGTTATGAGGAAGTTACATACGCCACCAGCCTCTCTTCTGATGTACTTCGCTATCTGAACATCTTCATCCTTTATCGGAAGACCCTCTATCGGTACGATCAGGTCTAAGACTATATCTCCAAAGGCTATTACATCGATCACTTCATCAACCTCTTCTGCCTCACTTCCAAGAGCCTCCTCACAACTTCATAGAAGTTCAGCTCATTGACCTTCACAACCTTCTCTACCATCTCCTTTGGGAAAGCCTCGATCCCTTTAAATGCCCCTGCAATCCCGCCTGCTATGGATGCTATGGTGTCTGCATCCCCTCCTATGTTTGTCGCCATTATTATGGCATCCATAGGCTCTCCATCAGTAGCAGCAAAGACCCCGAAGGCGGTTGGCACGGCTTCGTTAGACCCAATCCCAGCACCGACATAGTTGTAGAGGGAGTCTATGACCTCTTCAAGGCTCTTGGCATGAGAGACCAGATTCATAGCCAGCTCTATTCTCTTATCTACTGGAGCAGCCGGATACAGACTTCCAAACTGGGCACCAAGCCTCGCACCCTTCATTCCAGCCTCGATGATATCATCAACACTACAATCTCCCACAACTGCCTTAGAGATCGAACATGCTACAGCTGAGGCTGCAGAGATGGCCACATCGGTGTTGTGAGTAAAGGCACAAGACTTCGCCACATCTTCTACAACTTCTTTTAGATCGAGGCCTGCATCGACTATTCCTACTGGAGAAACTCTCATGGCCGCACCATCTGTGGCCCCCAATCCAGAGACATCCTGAATCTTATTTCCTTTCGCCACCTTCTCCAAGGCTCCCCTCGTGCTGGGTCCTAAAAATCTCTTTATAGAAGCACCCGATTTAACACTCCACTCCCATAATCGCCTTGCAAAACCTTCCGATGATACAAACCCATCCTTTATTATCGCATCTGCCAAGACAAGTGTTATCTGGGTATCATCGGTAACCTGCCCAGCCTTCAATCCATCATGGACTAGATGCCCTTTAGGTGCATCCAAAAAACTTACTACCTTGCCAAACTTTTCACGTATCTGTTCTGGCGAGAACCCAGAGGTAGGCATCCCCATAGAATCCCCGATGGCTACGCCTGCCAAGCATCCAACAGACCTTAAGAGCATCGATTCATAGTCTAAAGCCATTCTCCCTCTCTCACTTATAGACCAAGAGGGTTATAAGGAGTTAACTTATAATAGGTTGTACAAAATTGAGTGGCCCTATAAATGTCCGACTTCCAGAGAAGATAGTAAGAGACCTCGATGAGTTTGCCAAAGAGTATGATCTAAGTAGATCGGAAGTCATCCGACAAGCTTTGACCTTCTACTTGACTATGCTGAAGAACATAGGTAGCATAGTACGTCCAACAATCTTCAGGGTAACACCTTCACAGGTAGTCTTGATGAAGAGGGGAGATGTAACCCTAATGAAGCTACCGACAGGCTTGATCTTGACCTTGAGCTATACATCCTCTGGTGGCATAGGCCCGAAACCTATGGACAAGGTCAAGGTTGATGGTTTTACACTGGGCCGCTTCATGACCAGGGTAGTCCTCATGGATACTATAGCGATAAATTCATGGCCAAGGCTGATCGTAGTTACATTGAGCGTTGAGATGGCCCCTACAGGCATAGAGATACTGAAAGGCGTAAAGAGTGAGGCAAAGAAGATAGGACTCGATCCAGAAGAGTCCATAAGCGTGAATACAGAGGAGAACGTAAGCACTGATCAGACAGGGCTGGGGGCGATGGCTTTGGGGCTCGTTCATGAAGATGAGCTGAGAATAGGGAGGACTCAGCCCAACGATGCCCTTGTCATAATAGGCACTCCAAAGGTTGGGGAGGAAGTCCTTCAAGCCGAGAGGGAGGGAAAGATAGCAGACCTTCAAGAAGTCCTTAGGTTGCTCCAACTAGAATTTGTCCACGATGTAATTCCAGTCGATACTCAAGGCATAGCCTACGAAGCAAGGATGATAACACAGATGGTTGGGCGGCAGGTTAAGTTTTATGATGATGTTAAAATGGACTTGGAGAAGCCTGCAGGTCCAGCCACGGCAGTCTTGGTCACCATGGATGAAGCAAAGATCGAAAGACTGGCATGGACTGTTAGAAAGCCTATAACGATCATCGGCAAGGTTCTTTAATTCACCTATACATCAGAACTCTATGCCCAATCTTGCCTTCTGACCCTTTGAGTAAGGGTGCTTGACCTTCTTGATCTCTGAGACGTAATCTGCGTATTCATAAGCTTCTTTTGGGGCATACCTTCCTGTCAGTACCAGTTCCACATGCTCGGCCTTGTTCTTGATAAGGCTTATGACTTCTGATAGATTGATCAGTTTATGATGAACAGCTACCCATATCTCATCTAAGATCACCAGATCACACTCATTGCCCTTGATGGTCTTTTTTGCGTACTCCAGCCCCTTCTTGGCGCGCTTGAAGTCCATCTCAGTAGGTGTATAGTGTGATACGAGCTTTTCACTGCCGAACTGAACTATCTTGAAATTTTGAATCTTCCTAACAGCGTTGATCTCACCATACCTCTCCCCTTCCCATCTGCTCTTCATGAACTGGATCATACAGACCTTTAGGCCATGACCAGTAGCCCTAAGGGCCAACCCAAGAGCCGATGTAGTCTTGCCCCTACCCTTTCCAGTTATTATGTGAACAAGCCCCTTTCCAAGTCTTGAATCTGCCATGAACCGATGAACCCATCCCTTAAATTTAAAACTACCCAAAGATGTGTAAATACAATTTTCTAATATTTACATAAACTACTGATCGTCTCGATCCATCAGAAGGTAATCTTTCAGTAGCTTTTTCGTAGTACTGGTCATCTTCAAGCCCCTCAACTCTTCAGCCTTGAACCAATCGACTTGGGAAGCCTCTTCGCTCCCTCTGACCTCTCCTCCTATGAGACTCACCTCGAAGCCTATGATCACATAGTGGAAGCGCACCCTGCCTTCATCATCGTACACAATACTGTCAAATACATCTATAAGACCGACTACCTTCACCTTGAGCCCTACCTCTTCCTCGACCTCTCGCTTTACTGCCTCCATCATAGTTTCGCCTAGGTTTACAAGACCCCCCGGCAGAGACCATCTGCCTTTGCCCGGCTCGTGCTCTCTTTTAACCAAAAGGACCGAACCATCTTTCTTGATCAGTGCTCCTACACCTACCATAGGATACTCTGGATACTCCCTTGACATCGAATCACCTCATCTCCTTGGATTTCATGTCATCCTCTCCTCGTCGACCATCCCGCCCTGATCGATTATAATGGAAGTCAGCTGCTCCAGTGCAACCTCGACCCTTCTCAGAGCGGTAGAAGGATCATCTGCTGTCGTGGTTACTTGAATCTCGATCTTAGAGACCCCCTCTTTTCGACCCTTTGGGTGTGATTTTACGTACACTGATGGATGGCTCTTCAAGACTTCTTCTATGAGGGGTGCCAACTCCGATTCAACTATCCCAGTTATGTGAACACTCTTCTCATGGTAGAAACCTTTTCTCCTTTCTTCTATGATGGGTGAGATGCTCTCTTTGAATATGCTCTTCATCTCTGCTGGAACTCCGGGAAGGCAGAGGATATTCATTCTACCTTCTTTCAATAGAACTCCGGGAGCTGTACCTAAGGGATTTGGAAGAGGTTTTGAGCCCTTTGGCAGAGTAGCCATCTTCATCCTTGCTGGTGTAAGCTCAACCCTTTTCAGCAGACCATGGCCGACGATCTCTTCATACTTCTTTTTTACCATCTTCAAGGCATCTTCATCCAAGATCAATTCTCGATGTAGGGCTTTTGCCAGACCTTGAAGGGTCTTGTCGTCGTAAGTGGGTCCCAGACCGCCCGATACGATCAACCAATCTACCCCCCTCTCCATGGATTCTCTGACTGCAGAGGATATCTCTTCTACATCGTCTCTGATCACTGTGCAACGCCTGACGAAACCTCCTAACTCGGTTATAGCCTTCGCAAGCCAATGGGCATTGGTGTTCAGAGTCTTTCCATTAAGAAGTTCGTTTCCAACAGAGATTATCTCAAAGACATCCAATTCAAAGCCCCTCCAATCTATATATGATCCCTATCTTTTTTGTTATTAACGATACTTAGAATAAAGGGTTCTGTTGAATCTTTCGGTCTTTGAACCGATGTATGAGAAAGTGATATCTGATTGCAAGAATAAGAGGTTGCGCATCATTCATCTTCAATAAGTCACGACTATGCAAAACATTAAACGAACCCCCAATTTAACATCCATTATGTTTTTAATATTCATCGTTGGGACTGCTGGATCAGGGAAGTCCCTCCTTACATCGACCCTTGTCTCTTGGTACACTGAGAAAGGCTCTTATGCAATATCCGTCAACCTCGATCCAGGACCTTTAGAGCTTCCCTACACGCCAGATGTCGATGTGAGAGACTACATAGACCTTCAGAATATAATGGAGTCTTACCAGTTGGGACCGAACGGAGCCCTGATACTCGCATCAGACCTTACAGCCACCAAGATCGATGAACTCCAAGATGATATAGATGGGTTCAACCCAGACTACGCCATAGTAGATACACCAGGTCAGATGGAACTCTTCGCCTACAGATCGAGCGGTCCTTTCATAGTCCAGAACTTAAGGTGTGAGAATAAGGCATCACTCTTCCTTTTCGATGCCATACTCGTCTCGACCCCTATAAACTTCGTCTCTATGGCCCTTCTTTCAACATCTGTTCAACTGAGGCTCAAACTACCCCAGATACCTGTGCTGACAAAAAGAGATATGGTAGGCAACAAGGGAATGGATAGGATAACGGAGTGGGCATCGAACTCTGCTACTCTTGAAGAGGCCATACACAAAGAAGAGGAGGGGTCCCAGTACCTTTTGAGTAGCGGGATTCTGCATGAATTGATGACCCTCGGTTTTGAGCATGAACTTATACCCGTCTCGTCCATTACTCGTGAGGGTTTGGTAGAGCTCTCTGCTACCTTGGCCAACATCCTTCGTGGCGGGGAAGAGGTTGACCATTAATTAATTAAAAAGTTACTTCTTACTAAGCCACCACTCCAGATACTCCTCGTGCCTTCGCCTCTTCTTCCTACGCTCTTCTCCCTCTTCCCTCAGCCTCTCCTTTAAGTCTAGAAGCTGATCCTTCGTAATGTACAAACCACAATTTTTACAGATATAATGCCTTGAAGCAGAATCATAAAACATAACGCCACCACATTCGGGACAATATTGTTGCATCATCCACCATGATCTGATCCTAATAGCTTGCTTAAAAGTTTAACAAATGAACTACTTTAAAATTTCATGTGATGAAATTCTCCAGTCCAACCTCTTTTGCGATATGTATCGTCTGCTCCATCTCGTCTCTTTTGAGCCTTCTCCTTAGCTCTGGTATCTCATGAGCCCTCCAATGAGGAGTATACTGCCACATGACATTGACCCTAGTATCTCTTCCCAAGTTCTTGGCTATCCACTCCACTATGGGTCTGAAGCAGCAGTCTACATGGTCCGGTAGAACCAATACTCGGATTATCAACTCTCCGTGCTCTTTTGCCATGAGATGGTTTCTTGTACAGGCCTCCCAATAGTTAGGTGCATCAGATATCCTTACAGCACAGTCGTTGTTTCCATACTTGAAGTCCAGGAGGTAGACATCGACCCACTCAGCCAGAAGTCTTGAAGAAGGATGGCTATAGTAGCTATTGGAGTTCCAGACGATGGGTATGTTCTCCTTGATCGACCTCGATACCTCCAACCAGTGATAGAGGTAAGGCGTGGGCTCTCCCCCTACCATGTTCAAGTTTCTGCAACCTCTTAATCTGGCTTTATCTGCCTGCCTCGCTACTTCTTCAAACTCGTAGAGAGTACCTCTCTCTTTCCATTGGCTGATGGTCCAGTTCTGGCAGTGAAGACACCTCATACTGCAACCCACAGTGAAGACGGTGAAGGATGGTACGAGTTCAGGCTCTTCTCCATAATGGTCGAACATGGTCGAGACTGGGAAGTCCATACTGCAACCACAGTACTTCGTTTCGCCTCTTAATCTGTTGACCGCACAGGCATGCATGCAGAATGTACACCTCTCGAGCGTCTTCTTTGCCAAGAAAATCTTTAGGTCCAGCAGACTCCTCTCGGCAAGATCAGCCTCTCTGCCAGAATCGACCTCTTTTACATAGTCCTTGAAATCTTCGGCCATCTTATTATGTAACTTCCACATCTCAGCCGTGCTCTTGCCTTGAAAGTCTGAGGGAAAGGTCTTCAAGAGCTTGAACTTTGCCATCTTCTTATCGAAGATTATATCGAAGTATCGTGATAAGGAGGCTCTGCACTTCTTATCGTAGAGCACAGTTATAGAATCTGGGCGGAAAGCTCTCCACATTCTAACTAACCATCCCTATAATTATTACAAACTTACAAAATCTGCAATTACCACCATCTGATGAAACTCCTAGTATTGACCTCGCCCACTATATTGATCTTGAATCCACAGTTGGGGCACCTCTTATCCTCTGATAGATCGACCTTGAGGACATCGAAACCCATCCTTCTTATCAGAAGATGTCTACAGTTCGGGCAGTAGGTATTTTCGCCTTCGCTCGCCACGTTCCCTATGTAGACAAATTGCAACCCCTCTTCCTCAGCGATCTCCTTCGCCTTTAACAGAGTTTCAAAGGGGGTTGCATGTGTATCTGTCATCTTATAGTGGGGGAAGAAGCGCGAGAAGTGTAGAGGTGTCTCTGAACCCAGGCTGTCCCTTACCCATGTTACAAGCTGTCTTATTTCTTCCAAGGAGTCGTTGATGCCGGGGATTATCAGGTTCGTCACTTCTACATGTGTGCTTTCCCTCTTCATCAATTTCGTTGCCAAGAGGACAGGCTCCAAACCGCCCCTACAATAAGTACGGTAGAAATCTTCGGTAAAGCCCTTTATATCGACGTTCGCAGCATCTATGTACTTGACCAAAGGTAGGAGGGCTTCCTCTGTTATGTAACCGTTTGTGACCAGTATATTGTGAACTTTATCCTCCCTTGCGACCTTGGATGTTTCATAGACGAATTCATACCAGAGGAGGGGCTCGTTGTATGTGTAGGAGATAGACCTGGAGCCCGATTCAAGAGCCCTCTTGACTACTCCCTCAGGGGTGTTCTCATGGGAATGAACCTCTTTAGGAGATGCTTGGCTTATCTCCCAGTTCTGGCACCATGGACAGAATAGAGTGCATGATAGAGTCGATATCGAATATGTATCGCTACCAGGCCAGAAATGGAATAAGGGCTTCTTCTCTATAGGGTCGATAGCCTCTGCTGTGGTTGTGCCGTAGATCAGAGTGAAGAGGGCCCCGTCTCTGTTCTCCCTAACTCTGCATACACCCCTCTTCGAGTTCTTTATGGTGCAACCTCTTGGGCAGAGTTTACACTTCACATCTGTGCCAGTAAGCCTCGTGTAGGCCATGGCCTCCTTTTCCATAATCTTCTATTCATTGGTAAGATCGTCTTAATAACCTTATTCGATCTAACTTTGAAAGGGTTGCGATAAAGAAAAAAATACCCACCTCTATCCACATCCTATGTCTACAGATAAAAAAAAGGGATGGCTGATAGCCCCAGGACCGGCTTCAAAGGACTTGGCAGTGGGTGTGGCTGAGAGGTTGGGCTCAGACCTTGTAGAGATAGATGCCAAGCTCTTCCCAGACGGTGAGAGCTACTTCAGGATAATGAGTGATGTTATGGATAGGCGTGTTGTGATAGTTCAGTCCACCTACCCCCCCATCGACAGGCACATACTACAGTTGCTTTTCTTGGCCCACAAGCTGAACGAGGATGGGGCAGAGGTTCATGTGATAATCCCCTACCTTGCTTACGCTAGACAGCATAGGGCCTTCCTTCAGGGGGAGATAGTGAGCTTGGGGGTCTTTGCCCGTCTGCTCAGGTCTGTAGGGGTTAGGAGGATGGTCACCGTCGGTATACACAACGTAGAAGGGTTGGGGCTCTTCTCCATCCCTGCCTACAGTGTTTCGGCGATTCCTAAGATGGCTGAGTACTTCGATAAAAATTACAGCTTGAAGGAGGCCGTGGCGGTATCTCCAGACCTTGGTGGGTCTGTCAGAGTGGAGGCCTTTGCAAGAGTGCTAGGAGTTGATTACTTCGCCCTTTCTAAGGTGAGGGACAGAGTTACGGGTGAGGTCGTATTAAAGGAGATGAAGAAGAACGTTCAAGGCAGGGATGTGATCCTTGTCGACGATATCATAAGCAGTGGCAAGACCATGGAGCTGGCTGCCCTCAAGTTGAAGGATAGCGGTGCTGGTAGAGTATTTGCAACCTGCGTCCATCCCTTGCTGACTGGGGATGCCTTGGATAGGATAAAGAAGGCTGGTGTTGAGGAGCTTGTGGGGACGAACACGATACCGAGCCCCATAAGCAAGATCGATGTAGCGCCCCTTCTGGCATCTCACCTTTCTACTCTCTAAGTCATGTTGTGTTGGAAAGATCGTTGGGCGCCGATTCTTCTTTGGCTAGGACCTGGAGATGGGCCACAAAGGGCTCGAACTCATGGGCGTACTTCTTAGCGATCTGGCTCAGACTCTTAAGATCTTCGACCTTTTCATACATGGCTACAAAGATCACGTTAAAGGCAAGACTTGTCTTGGTTAGGGTGTAGAGATAGGCTTCGATTTCATTCACCCTAAAGAGACTCAACTTGTAGGGATCTCTGGAAAAGAGTTCTGAGAAGTAGCTTATGTGCTCCTTGAGGACGTCAAGGGCATGAAGCACCGAGCGGAGGATATCTCCATCTCTAATTTTTTCCTTTACCTCTTTGCGGAGAAACTCGAAGTAATTATCATATCTTTCTATGATCTTCGGCATGATAGGATAGAGATTCAGCGAGTAGAGGAGGTAGTGAATGGCTTCCTTTTCGATGGCAGACTCTTTATCTTCAGCCTTCATGATGGGATGGATCACTTTCTCGACCATCAGGTCCGAGATGTACTTGAAATAGTCCATCTCTTCCTCTGCCAGATTGGGAAAGTATTCCTTGAGGAGAAGATCGTCCTTTGGAATGGTCAGTATCACGCTCATCTCCGTGGTTGCCTCCAAGGATTTCGGGTAGTTGCTTACTATAAAGTTTTGTTAGCTAGTCTGTTAACTTATCGTTGGAAGTATAGTGAACTATATCGTTGGATAGTGGACTATAAGATAAGATATATATTAAGAAGTTGAAAGGAGCTTAAGAAACGAGCTATCAAGTCAAAGGAGTATGATCGATAGTCTTGTAAGGGAAAAAGAGGGCCTTAAGTCAAATCTTCAAACCTTGGAAGGCAGCCAACATCGTAAAAAAGAGCGCTATAGGTGTTGCTAACATAACCCATTGTTTCATGGTGAACTTTGGCCAATACATCAGTTACATCAAATCTTTGAAAGGATGTTTGAATATCTTTCCATTCTCATTATCTTCCCCTCAGGCTGCACAAGCCATGTCATCCAGCAAAGCTCTATGGGCCTATATCCACATGTTAGAGCAATCTTTTCGGCTTTCTTCACAAATTCTATATCGTTGCTTACTGGCTTAGAACCCACCCTCTCCAAGATCTCGTTTATAACCCTCTTGACTATCTTATCTGGCATTACGGTATCGACACCGCCCATCATCCTCAGATATTGAAAGGTGATCATGCCAACCCCTCTAATTTTTCCAATTGGATCTTCTCTCCATTTCTCAAGGCTAGAATTTCTCGCCCAAGTTCTTAGAGCCGACTTATCATCACCCATCATCGATAGATAGGAGGCTACATCCTTTGCAACCATCCATGATCTCTTATTTCTCCACACTTTTCTTAATTCGTTGATGTCTGCTTCTGCAAGGTCCTTGAGGTTTTTTATCTTCCCATCTTCCACAAACTTCTTATCGAATTCTTCGACCTTTGGCACAACCGCTGTGAAGTAATTTAAGCCGATGGATGTAAAGGCTGCATCCACGACCATTAAAACAACATTCCCTCCCCACCTCTCTGTTCTAAGACATCTATCACAATGCTCTTCTATTCCAGAAACCTTCTTCATATAACTGTCAATTGTTCTCTTTAATAGAGACATCCCGTCGCCTTATTCAGATTTGATTACCTTTATTTCTATTGTAATGTGATAATAGGAGTGGAAAGATAATATCTAGCGACTCTTGCGTGATCGAATGAATAGGTATAGGCTAACAACATCTGTCTACTTCAGCAAGGGTTTGTAGAGATCTATTCTACGATCGACCCATAGGTCGTTATGGTCAGTAATCCTCTTGGAATCCGCCTTCTTCGGGTCTATCTCGACGACACGAACTTCTTCGTTTGTCTTTCGGCTTCTTGCAAGGATCTCCATATCGGGGTTGATGATCTGGCTTTAAATTTTCGCCAGATCTGATATGAGGCTATATTCATCTTTTGAGCATTAAATCCTTTCCTTCAACTTTGACTTCAAAGGAGGGCGCATCCTTAGTCTTAAAACGCAGAAAGAGAATCTTTGGACCGGAAACAGCTTTTCCTGTAGTTACGTCAAATCTTGAGCCGTGTCTAGGGCAAGTTACTATTCTACCGTCTAAAGCCCCTTTAGAAAGGTCTCCGCCTGCATGTGTGCATCTGTTTTCGATAGCATAATAGTTCCCATCTACATTTGCAATCAAAATCTCTTTTTCTTCAAGCTTCACCTTCTTCATCTTTCCCATTGGAATTTCTGAAGTCTCAGCAACTTTTACAAATTTCAAATCTTCCATCCACCCAATAACCTTTTATTATCACATATATTAATGCCATCAATTAATGCCATCAATGGTGATAATTTCAAATTTATACTCATAAATGGTTTGTAATAGTCCTGATGAGCCTATCCATACTTACTACTTTTGCTCGGAGCTTTGTAAAGCTGAATTTGAAAGAAATCCCAAAAAGTACACAAAGAAGTATGAAATTGCACAGAAGTATCATCGATAATCACAGCCTCTCTTCAGCACTCAATTAAGAGTGGACCGGGCGGGATTCGAACCCGCGATCTCCGCCTTGCGAAGACGGCGTCACTACCAAACTGGACTACCGGCCCAAATTTCTTTTGAGAAATATTTAACGATTTAAGTCTTGTCAGATTTGTAGTGGCTTTCTTGGCGAACAGCGCTTAGATCGTCATCCCAAGATAGGTCAGTTCGCCCGTCGAACAACGCTGAACGCCATTAAGACCAAATAAGATATAACTTAGGCCCCTATTAATTTTTTTCAGAAACTTTTTACGAACCCATCTTATTATCTCCAGTTGTCGTTTTAGAAGTTTTATGTAACAGAATTTGGACGGAGCGTTGGTCTTTTACATTACATTATATTACATTACACTGCTTTAGGCGAAGTTTTTATAACGTATCTCTCTTCTCTCTTCCCATCTATTATTTGAATTCCCAGCCGTTGTTCGGCTGCTCTTAAAATAGCGGCCAGCATCTCTGTGTACGACATACCTGCAATTTTTGCCATCTTTGCAAGGTGCCCATCCCAGCACCATCCTGGATTGGGATTCACCTCAAGGAGCTTTGGGTTCCCCTCAGCATCCAGCCTCCAGTCAAACCGACAGTAATCCCTACACTCCAGCCTTTCAAACAAATTCAAACAACATTCCACGATGAACTTCTCTGTCTCCCCTGGTAGCTGGGCGGGAATGGATTCGACGTTCCAATAAAGTGACTCTGGAAGCCACTTAGCCTCATAACCGCAGATTCTGGGAAGTTCTGGTGGAAGTTCCGAGTAATCTTCCTCAGTAATAGGTAGGACTGTGTAAGATTCGGGAGGACTTCCTATCACTCCTACACTGAGGTCTTTCCCTGTAAGGAATTCCTCAACAAGAATGGGTTTATCATAGCCAAATTTCTCCCTTATTTCAGAAATGGCATCCATAAGCTCCTCTACACTATTTGCCACACTCCTCTGCGTTATTCCGAAACTGGAATCACCAAAGTTTGGTTTTACGATAACAGGAAAGCCAAAGGAAAGTTCAAAAGTCCTATCTTCTGGCTTGATAAAGAAGGCTTTAGGCACAGGAATCTTCATCTCCTTGGCAATTCCACGCACAAGTGATTTGTCATAACAGTAAGCAAGACACTGAGGTCCAGAACCAGTATAAGGCATACCGAGCATCTCCAGCAAGGCAGGTATATGGAGCTCTTTTCTGGCATCGTTGTTATAACCTTCATCACAAAGGTTAAGAACGAAATCGATCTTCCCTTTCATTCTCATCAATTCTTGGATCAAATTATCATGATTGCCCAGATACGAAAACTGGTAGCCTTTAAGTTCTCTCAAAGATGACTTCAACTGATCGATAGTATACAGATCGTCGTCATCGAAGATGGAGCAGGGCTTTAAAGTGTCTGGTTTACTAGGGTCGCCCAAAATTACTATCACCCTCTTTACCACTTCTTTTGGCTTCCTTTTGGTGGGCGCCCATTCTCTCTTAACTACAGCGGTAAAGATTAAACGGCGCTCCATCATGCCCAGGTCCTGATTTCGCTGGGAATCAGAAGAAATTTCACCTTCAAGAGAGATACTACTGAAGGCTGCTGTTTTCAAAAGCTGGGTCAGACTTTCCTTGGTGTAAAGCCTTTCTGCATAGAACTGGTCGGCAACCACGCCCTTTTCTACATGGGTAATCACTTCCCTTGATATCAGACGCTCTCCATCAAAGGAAAGAGAACGCTCCCTGCATACAAAATAATTTTTATCTATCCATTCCCAAGAGCGAGTTTGAAAATTTTTTCTCAGATATTCTCCGTCAGCGACATCGATGAGCACTTTGCCCCAGGGTTTTAAAACTCTGAAAATCTCCTCTAAAACTCTCAGGTCGTCTTGGATGGTATCGAAATAGCCAAAACTGTTCCCCAGTATCAAAACTACATCAAAGGTATCGGGTGGGTATGGCAGTTTTCGGGCATCGCCTTCTCTAAATCTAACATTCAGACCATCTTTCTTAGCAGATGATTTGGCCCTCTGTATCAGATAATGAGAGCGGTCCAATCCTTCAACATATTTGAAACCTCTCCTTGCCAATTCCAGAGAATGGCGCCCCTGACCACAACATAGGTCCAGAATCTTATCTTCAGGAGAGAGTTTTAGGATTCTTGAGAACATATCAACTTCTCGACTGGTTGTGCTCTGATCGTCCACGAGATCTGCATCTGTTTTCAGGTAAAGTGAATTAAAGATGCGCCCCCACCAGTCCGGAGGAACGAGTTCCTCGAGGTGGGGGATAGGACCAAAGCATTTTGTCTCCTTGGATCTTCTTCTTTGCGGAGGTTTTTCTTTGGATGATTTTTCCATCATCATCATCCTAATGGCAAAATTTTGCCTGCCAACGTATTAGCACACAATACCATAAGAGGTTATATAAAAAAGTTTACAAACATAGATATTCCATACTTTCATCGATATACGAACTACGATAGTAGAATCCTTTGCTATTTCATGCAGAATCATTTTTAATCATATTTTTTACCAATTAATTGAGGAGTAAGTAATAGGCCATGGTCCTCTTTCACAACCTTTAAGGTAGCATAGGCTTCACAAGAGACTACTTCTTTGACCGTCTTTATTCCTCTAACCAGCTTATCTCTCAATTCAGTTAGTTCCCTCACCCTAACCTTCAGGAGTACATCACAATGCCCATGTATCTCATGCACCTCCAATACTTCATCTATCCTGCTCAGCTTTGCAACCGCTTCATCGGCCGTCCCAGGTTTGATCCTAACCTCGACGAAAGCCGTTATCCCATAGCCAAGCTTCCCATCATCTACTATCGTCTCAAAGCCTTTGATGACACCTTCCTCCATCATCTTTTTAACCCTAGTGTGGATGGTAGCATCTGAAACCTCGAGCTCCTTAGCCAACTCTAGGAAGGGTTTTCTGCCATCAAGCCTAAGAGCACAGAGTATCTTCAAATCCAGCTCATCCATACCATAGATTATTAAAGAACTCCTAGATAAGATTTTCTTTGTAAATTATATATTAATAAAAGAATATCTAAAATATTGAAGAAAGATATATTAGGATGTCTTACTCAGTACTTGAGGGGGAGGTGATTGATAGTGTCCCAAATCCTCAAGTGTCCCGCATGTGGCAAAACTTTCAATAACAAAAAAGACCTAGATGATCATGTAAGGAAGGCACATCCAAAGAAGAAATAACGTGTATGTAAGTGGCTATATACTTAACATTGCGGACAAGTTACTCTTGAGATTGGCATAATTTTTTATAAGGTTCGTTGCATTAAATGCCCTCAGTTAATCGATGATCGAGTACCATCCGATTGCTCTGTGAAATTCATAAGTGAATCGAAAAACGATCTTTTTAAAAAACTCAGAATTTGGACAAATCGTTCTAAAGACTAAATAATAAAACACTTATTGGTAAATTAGAGAAGTAAAGACTTGGATATGATGATCAACTCATATAGGGTGATAAAATGAATTGAGACGAATTACCCTCAAGTGAGATCATAGAGAAAACAGCAAACTCGATTCGAGATAGAGGCGTAAAAGTGATCGTTGTCGATTCAAGGAGAGAAGCCTTCGAAAAAATATTGGAGATCGTACCAAAAGATACAGAAATATCGAACGGCTCCTCGACAACGTTGCATGAAATAGGATTTATGGATTACTTGGAATCTGGAAGACATGGATGGAGAAATCTTCATGAGGAGATCATAAAAGAAGATGATAAAGAAAAAAGAGCAGATCTAAGGAGGAAATCTGTCACGGCAGAATACTTTTTGGGAAGTGTCAACGCGATTGCGCAGACAGGAGAATTGGTTGCCTGTGATGCGTCTGGCTCAAGGGTGACAGCTTACCCTTATGCAGCAAAGAACCTCATCTTAGTTGCTGGAGCTCAAAAGATAGCTCCGACATTAGAGGATGCGATGAAAAGGGTAAGAGAGTACGTCTACCCATTAGAAGATAAGAGAGCCCTAAAAGCGTACGGTGTGCATAGTACGATAGGGAAGTGGGTTATAATAGAAAGAGAGAGAAACCTTGGTAGGATAACTCTGATTTTGGTTAAGGAGAAACTTGGTTTTTAAAATAATTCTACTTCAACAAGAATGGAAGCCTTTAACAATACTTACGATTGTGTGCATCATGGGATAAAGGATTCCTAAATAGACTATATAGCAAAATATAGATAATAGCGATAAAATATATATTCTGCTCATCGAAGGAGAGCTCAGAGGTGATGGTTTGCAACGTAATACGATAATGGCCATAGTAATAGTAGCAATTGCGATCGTGGCCATAGGCCTCATTGCATGGCAACTCGCACGTCCAGTGGGTGGAGAATTAACTATCGCAGGATCGACAACAGTACTGCCGATAACTCAAGAATGCGCCCGCCTTTATATGGAAGAAGTCTGTCCTTGTACAAGAATTTCAGTAAGCGGAGGAGGGTCGGGCACGGGAATACAGCAGGTTGGAGAAGGTCTCATAGACATAGGTGCAGCGTCCAGAGACTTGAGGTCATCTGAGTTGGGTCAATGGCCAGACTTGCAACCAGTTGCTATCGGAAAAGACAGTGTTGCAATTATAGTGCATCCAAGCAATCCCATAGACGATCTGACGTTAGAGCAAATTTCACAAATCTTCGCTGGAGATATAACCAATTGGATCGATTTTGGAGGTGATGACGCTCCGATCAATTTGATCACGAGAGAAGAAGGGTCTGGTACAAGGGGTATATTTGAAGAAAAGGTGATGGAGCCCTTTGGAAAAGAGATAGCTGGAGAAGCTTTGGTTAAAACATCTAACGGCGAAGTGAGAGCAACAATTGCCACAGACGAGAATTCAATGGCATACTTATCATTAGGATACGTAGATGAAACGGTGAAAGCAATTAGTATAGGTGGTGTCGAGGCGAACGTCGAGAACGTCCTTTCTGAGGATTATCCAATAGTCAGAACTCTCTGGCTAATAACAAAAGGCACGCCAAATACATTAGCTCAAAGTTTCATCGATTTCGTCTTGAGTGATGAAGGGCAACAAGTAGTAGAAGACCTTGGTTATATCAAGGTCAAGGTAGAATAAGATTGTTTTACCCTACCTTTTATTAAGAAATTAGGTGTGTTCTAGATGAATAAAAATTCTAGGTGAAAAAATGAGAAGAATCAAAGAAAAGATAATTGAGAAGATTTTGCTCTTTTCCGCAACTTCTTCGATCCTTATAGTGTTCTTTATAATCGCATTCATGTTCGCCGAGGGATGGTCTGCAATAAACTTAGATTTCATATTCGGTCTAATATGGCACCCAAAAACTAACGAATTTGGAATTTTGCCCATAATTGTCAGCACGATCATTGTCGGAGTCGGTGCCGTGTTGATTGCATTAGTTATAGGTATCCCTTGTGCTATCTTCCTTGCAGAATTTGCTCCAAACTGGGTTAGAAATATAATCAAGCCAAGTGTCGAGATGCTCGTCGGGATTCCTTCGATAGTGCTTGGATTCTTTGGGTTGATGTTGATAGTCCCATTCATAAGGGATAATTTAGGAGGAAGAGGAGAATGCATACTTGCTGGATGGATAATTCTTTCAATAATGACTTTGCCTCATGTAATAAGCATATCTGAAGATGCGATAAGGGCTGTACCAAATTCTTACAGAGAAGCATCTCTTACTCTTGGTGCAACAAAATGGCAGACTGTCAGAAACATAACTTTGCCAAATGCTAAGTCTGGGATACTGGCTTCTCTGATTTTAGGCATGGGAAATGCTGTAGGAGAGACTATGGCTGTCTATATGGTGATCGGAAACCCAAACATACCATGGATTCCAACATCTATTTTGGATAGCGTTAGGGTATTGACATCAACGATAGTCATGGAGTATGGTTATATGGAGTGGGGCTCTCCACATCAGCATGCATTATTTGCGATAGGGGTCGTTTTGTTCATTTTGGTTGCCATCATCAACCTTATGGCAAGATATGCAATAAAAAGAGGGATGATTGGAAGATGAACGAACAAAGAAAAGAAGGAATAGTAAAAGCCTTTCTATGGGTAACTGGTCTGACATCTGTTTTCGTCTTATTGTCGATAATCTTCTATATATGTGTGAATGGTATAGGTATTATAAGCCTTGAGTTCTTAACGAGTTACCCATACCGTTTTGAGTATGGAGGAATATTCCCACAGATAGTCGGCTCTTTGCTTCTAGTTACAATCTGTCTGCTCTTCGCTACTCCGATCGGTGTAGGTTCAGGGATATATCTTGCTGAGTATGCATCTGACAACATTCTAACTAAGACGATAAGGTTCTTCGTAGAAACCCTTGCAGGGATTCCCTCTATCGTAATAGGGTTGTTTGGACTGGCTTTTTTAGTCCACTACTTATTTGGATTTTCTGTGCTTTCTGGTGGTCTTGCATTGGGATTCATGATCCTTCCATGGACGGTTAGAGTGTCTGAAGAAGCGATAAGGGCTGTACCAAATTCTTACAGAGAAGCATCTCTTACTCTTGGTGCAACAAAATGGCAGACGATATGGAACGTTGTATTAAGAAGTGCAACACCCAGCATAATAACGGGGATACTGCTCGGTCTTGGGAAGGCGATAGGGGAGACTGCCATCGTCCTACTCACGGCTGGGTCCGGCCTTGAGGCGTTTTTGCCAATCTCGATATTCGATGCCGTTGGCTCTTTACCAGTTTATATTTTCATGCTGGCAACACAAGGTCATACCTCTGCTGCTTTTGATAGGACATTTGGTGCTTCACTCGTTCTGGTCACTATGTTTTTAATAATAAACTTAGGAGCTCTTCTTTTAAGGAATTACCTTATTAAGAGGCAGAGATAAAAATGACCGATCTCAGTAGAAGCGAAGGAAGAATTCTCTCAAATCGGTATAGGACAGTTCAACTATCAGAGAGTAAAACGGTGAAAGATGGTGTTAGGATGGTAAAAGATAAGATAGAGGTTAGAAATCTGAATCTTTGGTTCGCCGATAGACACATCCTTCAAGATTTGAGTCTTTCCATAAAAAGTAACAGTGTCACAGCCATAATGGGTCCATCTGGATGTGGTAAGACAACCTTCATAAGGGCTTTGAATAGGATGAACAAAATTATAGAAGGGAGTCGCACGACTGGAGAAGTGTTTCTCGATGGAGTCAACATATACAGTGAAAAGATAAACGTTTTTGAGCTCAGAAAAAGGGTAGGCATGGTCCACCAAAAACCCAACCCCTTCCCTAAATCGATCTTCGATAATGCTGCATATGGATTGAGAATTCATAACATGGCTAACGGAAAGAAGCTTGAGAAGGATGTAGAACAAGCGTTGAGAGAAGCAGCACTTTGGGATGAAGTCAAGGACAGATTGAAAGAATCAGCTCTAAGCCTTTCGGGTGGACAGCAACAGAGATTGTGTATAGCAAGGGCATTGGCAGTGAAACCAGAAGTCATACTTTTCGATGAACCCTGTTCTGCACTCGACCCTGCTGCGACAGCGAAAATAGAAGACTTGATACAAAGGCTCAAGGAAAATTATACAGTAGTAATAGTGACTCATAACTTGCAACAAGCAGCAAGGGTTTCCGATTTTGTAGCCTTCTTATATCTAGGAAGACTCATTGAGTACGGAAGGACAAAGGACATATTCATAAATCCGAAGAATGAACTTACAGAGAGGTACATAACAGGCAAGTTTGGTTGAGACGATTACACAGTGGAGTCTTATTATAGTACCTCTTAAAAGAGATGGAACTCCACATACTAATTGGCAAGCCAAGCAGGGGGAGCATTTATTCTTATCAATGGTCCTTATATCGAATATCAGTAAGACTCATGGCAAGAGGGACATAGAAAGTGATAAGATGCTGAACGTCGATGAAAAGGAGAGCGTTCGTCTTTACAAGCTTAACCCTTACGCCCTTACATTCACTCTTCCACCCATAACATTTTAAAAGCTCTTCATATCTAATCCCGCCCAAGCCGTAGTCCCTAGATAGATCGTGTGAAGGGGAATATACTACGGCATAGAAGAAATAGCTAATAAATTGGTGAGGGGTTATTAAGAAGTAGATTATTTGGTCTGTGAAATAATCCATCATATAGGAATACCATTAAATAAAAGGTTCTGTCAGGTTGTAGGCTCATCCATCTTGCTGTAAACTTTCGGCTCATGGAAAAACTTATCCACTTGTTACACTAAATTATAGTAACCAAGAAAGGCGAAGACTTATGACTCTCCCTTATTTCAGACCAAACACGATCTACTGTGGGGATTGCAAAGAAGTTTTAGCGAAGTTTCCAGACGAATGTGTGGATTTGATTTACGCTGACCCCCCATTCTTCTCAAACAAGACTTATGAAATTATTTGGCATGATGGGTATGAATTGAGAGTCTTCGAGGATAGATGGAAGGGTGGAATCAATAATTACATTCTTTGGATGAGGGAAAGAGTCGAGCAATGCCATAAGGTTTTGAAAAATACAGGCTCTTTCTACCTTCATTGTGATTGGCATGCTTCACATTATCTGAAAGTGATGTTTGACGAAGTTTTCGGCGAAAAGAATTTCTTAGGTGAAGTAATCTGGAGTTATGGAACGCCCTCTGGCGGTAGAACGGCGGGGAAAAAACCAGTTAAAGCTCATGATACGATTCTATCATATACCAAAAAATACGGACAGCACACCTACAATATAATATATTTACCTTATAGCAAGAAATACGTGACTGAACGTTTTGTCTTTATAGATGAACAGGGAAGAAAATATAGGACAAGAAAAAGGAAGTCTGGAAAAATTGAACGTCAATACCTTGATGAAAGTAAGGGGGTCCCACTTTCTACCGTTTGGTCAGATATTAAACAACTATACGGTATGCATTTAGTGAAAAGAAAACAAGAAGAATGAGGTTACCCCACCCAGAAACCGACTGCACTTTTAGATAGGATAATAACTATCGGTTCAAATCCTATGGATATTATTTTAGATCCGTTCTGTGGTTGTGGAACTGCGATTGTTGTTGCCCATAAATTAGGCAGGAGATGGATTGGCATTGATGTATCGCCGACAGCTTGCGATCTCATGGAGACAAGGATGAGAAAGATTGGAGCAAAACCAGTTCTTGTGGGAATGCCCATGACAGAGGATGATCTTAGGAAAATCCAACCTTTTGAATTTCAGAATTGGGTTTGCAAAAGATTGTTTGGAAGAATCTCTAAGCGTAAATCTTCAGACATGGGCATAGACGGCTATACCTTTGAAGGGCATCCGATTCAAGTCAAGCAATCGGATAATGTTGGAAGAAACGTTGTTGACAACTTTGAAACTGCGATGAGACGTGCTAAGAAGAATATTGGTGTGATAGTAGCCTTCAGTTTTAGCAAGGGAGCTTATGAAGAAATAGCAAGGGCGAAATTACATGGTAATTTAGATATCAGAGCAATTACAATAAAAGAATTGTTAAAGGGCAATCAACAAAGAGGTTTAAATTCGCTTGGAGGAAAAGCTTATGTCCCGACACTTGACAGCTCAACTGATGTCCCTACAACTTGACAGAACCAAATAAAACATAGAATATATTATGATGGTAGCTTAGAGAGGGTGCTGATAGATATGAGTCGCCCAAAACGAGTCAAAAAGATCGACCTTCGTGAAGATGCTCATGAACTAATTATAGGAGGCAAGGTCTTCAAGTGCTCTGACGATTTTGATAAAATGCACATATTTGATAAAATTCCTTGGCGTCTGATAAAAGATATACCGATTGGTGAAATTCCTGACAACGTTGAAATACGACCCGTTAAGAGTGTTAAGGGTAATGTCGTTTATCTTGTTGATATTCCCATTGGTCAATTAGATTCCCTCTACCGTAATGGTTTTACTATTGAAATCAGTGAGCATCCAAAGTACTACCGTGGCTATATGCCAGTTGAGAAGTGGATCAAGGTTATTCATAAGTTCGCCAAAAATCTGGGTTTTGATGTAGGTGAAATCGATATCGACGAAAATCGTGTAGGTTTCTTCGCAAGCAAGCAGTGTGATCCTAACTTAAATGTGAGTGATGCCTTGGAAAGAGCCCTAAGCCCTCTCGCTAAGAACATCAGCGAGCTAGAAGGCAAGATTAAGGCTCTGGTAGACGATATGTTGCAATGAGAAATCGTTATCACATCGGCTTTAGATGCGTAGTGCTCAAGGCAAGCTCGAAAAGAATTAACGCTGAAGGAATATGTATATGGTAAACATAGTAATGTGTATACTGGCACAGTATTAAGTGAGTGAATATGTTTGAGAGCCTAATTAGTCCCAATATAAACTGCCCTAAGTGTGGTGGAGAGTTGATAACAGTCCATATGTGGTTAGAAGGTAGCTCAAGCGAAAAGAGATTAGCACTAACTCCTACAGAATACGTCTTCTGCCAAAAGTGTGAGAAGTTCTACAAGCTAACTGTTCAAGCAGTAGGATAGCTCATTGGATAGTAAGTGACGAATTTTTCCGACAGTCTAAAATTATAAATAGAGCACTTTTAGTAGTTTTTTCATGGCCGTCGTAGTGTAGTGGTAGTCACAGGGGCCTGTGGATCCATGTAGAAAGCCCTTAGCCCGGGTTCGATATGAATGAATACGAAAATCCCGGCGGCGGCCTTCAATATTTATGGGTGTAGTTAAGTAAGAGATTGCTCTCTGATTCTAGATAGTTAAATGATCTGAGGTAGTCGACGATCTAACATAACAACATATTGTTAGGGGTAAAGTACCTCTGAAAAAGATGTAATATGACATAATCTGAAAAAAGTATCGTGTAGGCAACGATTGATGATTGCTATCAATGGAATTTCCCTTTTAGAATTTTTAATTTCTTACACCGTCACTCTTCTCAGCTGATGGTCCTTGAACTTGTTGATATGTGCTACAGCCTTGCCAACACTGACAAAGTGCTTGCCACAATTACACTCGTACTCAAAAGCGGCATCAGGGGAACTTTCTCCTTTTTTACTCATCATTCACCTGCCTCGAATTCCGACTCGATCTGCTAATATTTTAGCTTTTTGGGATCGATTTTCAAATTTTTATAAATGAGGGTGGTCGATCGATCTGAAGGCAATTTGAACGTTATGAGTGTATCGGGCTTGAATGATTCACTTGTAATGAATAGTATCTACACGATCATGCTTAGCCGAGTAATCAGTTCGCTAAAATAATAAATTTATTATATATGAATATCTAATCTATCAGAAGTGTGAGAAATTGTCAGAAGAAGATATACAAAAGATAAGAAAGATGATCGGTCACATACCAAGCGTGTTCTTCGATATAAAAGAGGACGATCCAGAGATATATGGTATCATCGTCGAGTTAGATAAACTTGTTTGGAGTGAGGGCAAACTCGATCCAAAGACCAAGAAGCTGATCGCTATTGGAATTACAGCAGCACTAAGAGACGAGAGGGCGCTAACAAGGCAGATGGAGGGCGCGCTCAAGATGGGTATCACCAAAGAGGAACTAAGGGAGGTCTTTCGAGTGGTTATGATACTCGCCGGTATGCCAGCTTACACTGGCTGTGGTAGCCGCACCTTGCTCAAACAGATAATGGAAGAGAGATAGGGAAATCGTTGCATCTATAAAAGTAATGCCAAGGGTGGGACTACAGCCTAATTATTTGGGTGGAAACAAATAGAATTTTTGTGAATGAGAAAGCAACTGGATATACCTTTATCTTTTGAAGGCGCTTTGTAATGTCTTAAGTTCTTCAGGATGTGTTTGAAGGTGGAGGATAAATAAGGCCCCTACTTTCCGTAGCCCTACCACATGAGGGCAATTCAACATTCTTGGAAGATGAATAGACAGTTTTGCATAAATTATAATATATCTAGATAATCAACTTAAGCGCTCGGTATGTTAAAGGATTGATAACAGCCTTAATCATACTCATAATAACCTATGTAGGCATATCATTCACAAGGTTACCGAAGGTAAACATAGACAGACCTGCTGCCGCCTTTATTGGAGCAATTTTGATGGTATTGGCCGGTGTGTTAACAGTTCAAGAAGCTGTAGCCGCCATCGATTTCAATACGATAGCCTTGTTGCTAGGAATGATGATAATCATAGCCACTTTGGAAGAGGACGGCTTTCTTACCTTTTTGGCTGTCAGATCTATGCACATAGCAAAGAACCCGAGGAGGCTTCTGATGGTTGTAATCTTTGCAACTGGGTTCTTGAGCGCCTTTTTGGTGAATGATGCTGTAGTCCTATTGTTCACCCCAGTGATAATAGAGACCTGTAGGCTCATGAACATAAAAAATCCAGTACCTTATCTTATAGCGGAGGCTATGGCATCAAACATAGGGGGCGTCATGACTATAACGGGCAACCCCCAAAACATGCTTATAGGAATCGCCTCGGGAATTTCTTACATAGATTTCTTTCTTTACCTATTTCCAGTTGCAGTTATCTCTACTATAGTTTTGATTCTGACTATGCGTTTTGTCTATAAAAAGGATCTTGATAATGAAGCACTCAAGATTGGCAACTCTGTCAATGTAGACGATTTTGATTTCAAGTTTAGACCTTCTCTCCCAATCTTATTATTTACGATGTCCCTCTTCTTCCTTAGCTCCTATATCGGGCTGAATATATCGATGATTGCCCTTGTAGGCTCTGCCCTGATGCTGATCTTCGCCAGAATAAAACCCTCGAATATCATAAGTAAGGTCAATTGGGTGTTGCTATTGTTCTTTGTTGGACTCTTTGTTGTTATAGGCGGTGCTACAAAAGCAGGAATCTTCGATACATTGCTGAATGAGATAAACCTCAGTCCGAATGTCGAAGGAATTTTATCTCTAAATATATTCAGTGCATCGATCTCTCAGATAGTCAGTAACGTCCCCCTCACAATGCTTGTCATCCCTTTGATCAGGAATATAGAAGGTAACGTTTTGTGGATAAGCTTGGCTGCAGGCTCGACCTTGGGTGGAAATGCTACATTGATAGGTGCAGTTGCAAACATAATAGTTGCAGAAGAAGCGGATAAGAAAGGAGTAAGAGTAAGCTTTAAGGAGTTCTTAAAGGCAGGAGTTCTTGTTACGGCATTGACTATTCTTGTCTCTATCTTGGTTCTGACGGTTGAACACAATTTAGGATTCTTAATTTAAAAATTAAAAAATAAACCAGATTGAGCAAAAAGGTTTGACAATCTACAGAAATGATCTCAAAGTGTTATGCCGAGGGTGGGATTTGAACCCACGACACTCCGGTCTTCAGCCGGATGCTCTCCTTCGCCTTTTTAAATCAGGCTGAGCTACCTCGGCACAGTTCCAAGAAGCTATGTTTGCTTATTAAATTTTTAGAGCCCCAAGAAGAACCAATATAAAATTCTTATAAGTCTATAAATGCCGATTTGATAAGAAGGTGTCGAAAGCAGGACTTAACTCAAGTATTAGATATCGAGAGGATTTCCTTCAAATATCCATATGATCGCTCTACCTTTCTTTACTTCTTGATGAGAGAGCCTGAGGGGTTTTACGTTGCCGAAGAGAAGGGGCGCATTATAGGGTACGCAATATCTTCTGTGGTAGGCAGTAAAGGCACTATGATATCGATAGCTGTAATGCCAGAACTCAGGAGAAGGGGTATCGGTAGCAATCTACTGAGAGAGAGCTTGAATTTTCTTTCCAAAAAGGTTAGAGAGGTAGAACTCCAAGTGAGGAAAGACGATCAAGAAGCGATCGATTTCTATAAGAAATCTGGATTTAGGGAGGCAGGTCTAATTTTTAACTATTACCCGGATGGTGGAGATGCGTTGGTCATGTCCAAAATTTTAGTAAATGGTTAAAGGTAGGCGGTAAGCAAGTAAGGATACTTTCTGTATAGGAGCTTTTCTAGTTCACTCCTGAGCTTCAGATCGATCTCATCTTGATTAGATAGGAGATTTATGGGGTTGTTGGGGTAGAGTATCGGTCCTTGGACTGCCAATCTACTCGTTATTTCATCGAAGGGTACCGGTTTTATACTCATGATCTTGCTTATCACGCTCTCTATCTTCCTTCTATCACTAAAGGCTTTTATCGTCTCAGCTATAAGCTCTTTAGGGACTGGTCTGAAACCGAACTGGTATGGCTTAATACTACTGAGCACATCTTCATCATCAACTTTATCTGCAATACCGAACCCAACCAATTCATATGGTTTGACCCGCTCCTCTTTTATGAACCACACTTCCTTCCCGTGCAAGAATATAGTGTCGTGGTACCCTCTTTGATCTCTCCTTACAAGGACATGCCATCCTTTTGGCTTCCTATTGTAGCGTTCAAAGACATCCTTCTTGATATCGCTTGACGGTAACATCAACTAAAACTCCGTTTAAGTATCTGTGAATATAAAACTAAATAAATGTTCTCCCAACCTATTTAACGAAAAACGATCGATAATTGATGGTATTATTTGAAAATCCATAGCATAATTATTGAAAGATTCGGTAGCTTGGAGGAGATTGTTCTTGATGCTACCGACTTAATTAAGATTTTAAAGGTCTATGAATAAAATTAGATGAGATATTAATTATGAAAGTGAGAGCTGGAATAATTGTTGCGATTGGGGTTCTTCTTATGTTCATTGGTATTTTTTTACTTTATAACAGCCTATCAAAGGATAGGCCTAATACCGATTATTCATGTGTCTTATGATGGGCGCCAGTATAATGTAGATCAGTTGATGGAGATATCAGGCGGTATCCTTACGGCCCTCGGTTTGGGATTTATCGTATTTGGTGCATTTAAGAAGGAAAACCCAGAACGCAAGCCATTCAACAATAACTTTACAGAAGCCTTAAACATACTTTTAAATATTTATTATTACATGTTTGGACGTATAAGTATTGAAGGGGAGAATGAAGAAAGCATTAGCAATAATTTCTGGTGGAATAGACAGCTCAACTTTATTGTACAAGCTGGTTAATGATGGATACGGAGCCTATGCTCTGACCTTTATCTACGGCCAAAAACATTCTAAAGAAGTAGAAGCTGCAAGGGTAATTACATCAAAACTGAATGTTGACCATAAAGTGATAGATATTTCATCTCTACAGGAAATTTTAAGATCAGCTCTGACAAGTCCTGAAGTGAATATCCCTGAAGTCTCTGCAGAACTAAAACATTATGATACTTTAAAGTTCACGGTTGTTCCAAACAGAAATTCAATCTTTTTGTCCATTGCGGTAGGATATGCGATCAGCATAGGAGTGAATAATGTTTTTTATGCTGCCCACTTTTCTGATAGAGGAGTATATCCAGATTGTAGGGAAGAGTTTGTAGAAGCCTTTGCTCATGCATCTAGACTTGCGACAGATAATCCCGATCTAGTCGTAGAGGCTCCATTTGTCAAGATGAATAAGAGTGAGATCGTAAGTCTAGGGAAAAAACTTGGAGTTCCCTATGAATTGACTTGGTCTTGTTATAAGGGTGGAGAGAAGCATTGTGGAGTCTGCAGTAGTTGTAGAGAGAGAAAGAGAGCCTTTCAAGATGCAGGGATAATGGATCCAACGGTGTATGAAAGATGAAAGTGAGCGAGATATTCTATTCGATTCAGGGCGAAGGACCGAACCTAGGTAAACCCGCAGTATTTCTTAGGATGACGTTTTGCAACTTAGAATGCAATTGGTGCGATACGAAGTATACGTGGGATTGGGAAAATTATGATCAAGAAAAGGAAGTCAAAGATATGGAATTGGATGAAGTTAAGAAGGAGATCCTGAAATATGGTTGTAAGCATCTCGTTCTTACTGGTGGAGAACCAATGCTTCAACAAGATGAACTAATTTTATTATTACGTTTTCTCAAAGAGAGAGGCTTCTATGTTGAAGTAGAAAGTAATGGAACCATAATACCAAAGCCAGAAATAGAACAGTTAGTAGCTCAGTGGGATATCTCGCCAAAACTGACGAGCTCTAAGAATCCGATCGATCTAAGAGAGAAGCAAGAATGTTATGAATATTTTAGGAATTTGCCCAATTCTTTCTTTAAGTATGTTGTGCAGGACGAAGACGATCTGGATGAGGTCCAGAGATTGATCAAGAAATACTATATTCCGATAAACAAGATTCTATTGATGCCTGAGGGCTTTGAAAAGGAAGAGTTGGCGAAGAGAAGTAAATGGTTGGTTAAATTCTGTGAAGAGAATGGTTATCGCTTTACACCTAGGATTCAGATCAGTCTTTGGGGAAATAGAAGAGGTTTTTGAAGGAGGCGATTGACCGATGCTCAAGATAGGGAGCCAAAAGTCAAGGAGAGTATCGACAAGGCTCGTAGAAGATTTAGCAAGAGAATGGCTCGTAGGAATTAAGAAGCTTTGTATAAAAAGTAGAGTCAAGATCAAGGCAATATCTTATGAATCGATACATAGTACAATGTAATATGTTATTAAGAGGGAGTCGATGGAGCGTGAGTAGAATGAGATTGGGTATGGAATTCTGGATAGATTATGCTCATTCATTAAAGAACCATTTGAAGTGTGAACCGATGCATGGTCACACCGCAAAGATATTGATAGAAATCGAGGGTGAACTAAAGGGTGGTAACACGTATCAAGAGAACATGATAATGGATTTTGATGATATGAGAGTAATCTGCAAAGAAATTTTAGAGAAACTCGATCATAGGAATCTTAACGAGTTATTTGAATTTCCTACTTCAGAGAATATTACAAAATGGATATTTGATGAACTTTCAAAGAGATTACTGGTGTATAAAGTTACCTTCTATGAAGGAAAGGGGAAATGGTGTACTATAGAGAAGTAGATGTTAAATATCTGGTTCTTACTTACTTAGATGTATGAATACTTCCAATCCAAAGACAAAGTTGACTGTATCTATAGATAAGGATGTATTAAAGGCAGGTAAGAAGGCTGCAAGTGAAAGAAGGATTCCTGTTTCTAGATTGATAGAAAATTATCTTAAGTTCTTGGCAAAGCCTGAAGTTTACTGTTTTAAGTGCGGAGAGAAGTTTAGTGTAAATGAGGCTGAAGTATGTCCTAGATGTGGATGGATCGTCTGCACAAAATGCAAAGCTTGTAGGTGTAGCTTAAGCGAGGAATCAGCCGAAGTGGCTTATCATATGAGAAAGGTTTATGAGGATTTATTAGGTGGCAGGGTAAAATAAAACGGGGATACTACAATCATACTTACTCTTTGTTGAAGCTAAATTCGAGGTTGAATCTATCTTCTCATTCTTTATTTAGTTACCAAATGTAGATCCAAACTCCGTTTAAGTTGCTTTTATCCTTTTAGTGAATTTTGGCGTAGTACTCAGCCCGATTTCTGTAAAGCTCTAAGGCGCTTCACTATATTGGGGTGAGTTGAAAATAGCTCCAAGATCCTATCTGTCGTGCTAATCTTTCTTGAGAGTATTTCCTCAACGAGTTTCTTATCTGCCAAATATCCTGAAATCTTCGTTATCTCTTGATAGTCTTTCTCAGCCCTTTCTGGATCGGCTATGAACAGGGATCGAAAGCTACTGGATGCGCCCACCTGGTTACGTGGTTGCCTCTTCATATTTGCGCTGTAGCTCACTATCTTTGCCAATGCCTCTGATAAATTACGAGCCCCATCATCCACCACCGAGACACTATGCCTATCAGCGTAGTATTCTCTTAATCTGCTCAATCCTAAGACGAAAAGGGATAGCAACCAGTAAATCGCCATACAAGCGATTCCTATCAATATGGTAGCGCCCCCCTCACCTTCCCTTCTGCCACCACCAAACCAAGCGGAGAGCATGAAGGAGTATCCTATGAAGTAAAAGATCGCTGGCAAGACCGAGGCGAACATCATTATCTGAACATCTCTATGCTTGAGGTGACCCAGCTCGTGTCCTATGACAGCCTCTACTTCTTCCTCTTCGAGTGTCTTCAACAGAGTCTCAGTAACCGCTACCTTTTTTCCTGTGATAGGCGAACCGTACGCAAAGGCATTTGGGATTGGGATGCGAGCAATCATTACCTTTGGCATCTTTATGCCGGTTCTTTGACTGAGCTTCTCGACAATGCCATAAAGCTTTGGATTCCCATCTTTTGTGACTGGTTTGACTTTGTACATTGCATCGATCATGTAAGGTGCTAAAAGCCATTGAACGAGATTGAAAGCCACTACAATTACGATCAACACAAATATGTTCAATGGTCCCATAAAGCTCAGGATGATCGCGAAGAAGAGAGTAGAAAGACTGATCAGAAAGGCTAAAGTACCTATCATAGATAGACGAAACTTTAGGAGACTCATTCACTCACCTCTTGATAGAACATAGAAACCATACTTTTGTTGTGCTGTTATACTGATGCCCTTTAGCCCAATAAATAGTTTATGGTTTCTCTGAAAGAACGAAAAGTAGATCTATCAGAAAACGATCGAACAATAAGTTTTTAAAGGTTAAAGGGTTTGGAAGTTGTAATTTTGTTTCAATGTACAATAGGATTGGTTCGATGGTGTAGTATTGGTAAACCTAAAAGAAAGTGTCAAGACAAGATTAAAAGAATCTGGTAAAAAAATAGATAAAGAGACTATGAGCGTTCTCAAAACCAGATTAGGAGAAAAAGATTACCAAAAACTCATCAGGATAAATAATCCCAAGCTACACCGATTCATTTCTAAGTATATCGAACTTTGTAATCCTGACAAAGTTTTTGTCTGTACCGATTCACCAGAGGATGTCCAGTATATCAGGCAAGTGGCAATAAGAAACGGAGAAGAGAAGGAACTTGCCATAGCCGGCCACACCATTCATTTTGACGGCTATTACGATCAGGCTAGAGATAAAGAAAATACCAAATTTCTTCTACCCAAGGGCGTCGATTTAGGCTCTCATATAAACAGAATAGATAGGGAGGAGGGGCTCAAAGAAATTCATGCCATTCTAAAAAACATCATGCAGGGGCATGAGTTGTATGTAGGATTCTTCTGTTTAGGGCCGATAAATTCTGAATTCTCCATCCTTGCTGTTCAGCTTACCGATTCCAGTTATGTTGCCCATAACGAAAACCTGCTTTATAGGCCAGGATACGAGGAATTCAGAAGATTGGGCAGCTCTGATCAGTTCTTCAAGTTTGTACATTCTCAAGGAGAGCTTGAAGGAGGGGTAAGTAAGAATATCGACAAACGTAGGATATACATGGATACTCAAGAGGAGATAGTGTATAGCGTAAACACCCAGTATGGCGGCAACACCATTGGACTTAAGAAATTGGCGATGCGTCTGGCTATAAATAGAGCATCAAAAGAAGGCTGGCTGACAGAACACATGTTTATCATGGGAGTGCATGGCCCAAAAGGCAGGGTAACCTATCTCACAGGAGCCTTTCCTTCTCTTTGTGGAAAGACTTCTACAGCCATGATAGAAGGTGAGACGATAGTTGGGGACGATATAGCCTATCTCAGGAAGAAAGGTGAAAAGATACATGCAGTCAATGTAGAAAAGGGAGTGTTTGGGATAATACAAGGCGTAAACTCTGTAGACGACCCTATACTATGGAAGACACTTCACAGCCCAGGTGAGATCATCTTTTCAAATGTGCTGGTTACTGAAGATAAAGGTGTCTACTGGATCGGTAAGGATGGAGAAGTCCCAAAAAAGGGTTTTAATCATTCAGGAGAATGGACCCCTGAAAAGAAGGATGCTAAAGGCAACGAGATAACACCCTCACACAGAAACGCCCGCTTCACACTCGACTTGGAGCTCTTGGAGAATAAGGACCCAAGGATCGACGATCCCCATGGTGTTTTGGTTGGTGGGATAATCTATGGGGGGCGGGATTCGGATACGTGGGTACCGGTGGAGGAATCCTTCGACTGGGTACATGGCATCATAACCAAAGGTGCATCGCTGGAGTCGGAAACTACAGCCGCTACCCTAGGAAAGGAAGGTGTTAGAGAATTCAATCCCATGTCGAATCTGGACTTTCTATCCATATTCATAGGCAGATATATAGAAGATAACCTGAATTTTGGCATCACCTTAAAGAATCCTCCCCCTATCTTCTCTGTGAATTACTTTCTTAGCGCCCCTGATGGAAATTTCATGAACGATAAAACTGATAAGAGGGTCTGGCTCAAATGGATGGAACTACGTTCACATAAGGAAGTTGAGGCAATAGAAACCCCCACTGGTCTGATACCGAAATATCGAGACCTTAAGAGGTTGTTTAAGGAAGTGCTTGGTAAAGACTACTCCAAAGAAGACTACATCAAACAATTTACATTAAGGGTTCCAAAAAGTTTAGCCAAGATAGACAGGGTAACGAAGATTTATAAGACCAGTGTCCCTGATGCTCCGAAAATATTATTTGAAGTATTGGAAGAGCAGAGGCGGAGGCTAGAAAAGGCAAGGAGAAAGTATGGGGACTACATCTCGCCAGATAAATTCTCTTCAAAGAAAGAAGAGTAAAAAGAGAGGGGAGAGGCTAGCGCTTCCTTTCTTTACCTCTTATGGACACCCTCGTGGTTCTGAAACTCATTTTCGACTACGTGAACTCTTTTCTTGATATTCCTGAAAAGATTATGCCTAAGACGATGAACAAGATGGCTGGAACTCCGTAAGTCAACCCAATCGAAGTATAATAATAAGTTGCCTCAATTAACAAGTATTCAATAATAAACAATGAAATATCGATTACCAGTACCAAAACCATACCTATCATTACTAAGACAAGAGTTCTCCTTTTTAGTGCGAGAACGCCTGCAGTCAACCCGAATCCGAATGCAAGGAGCCCTAACCAGAATATGATGTATCCATAATCTCCATACTGCCAAAGTATTGATGGGAATAACCAATATCCAATGAAAAGACTCAAGCACGATGCGATGATAGTTAAGATGCCACTTGCAATGGCAAAACCACTTCTTTTGGTTTCATATGTTTCCAAATTAACTTTCTTTTGGATTTTATACAAATCGATTAAATAAGGATTTCGACATCTTTATGCGATAGAAGGGAGTCGATGATCCAGTTAAAAATTCTTCTCAGATACTATGGCTATAAAGTAAAGGTTATTATGATCTGATTCTGAACATAAAAGGAGATGAAAAAGGTCAAGGTATATGTAGCAGGTGTAGGCAAAAGCGCTCCAACATTGGTTCAAGCAGTCCCTTTCTATAAGGCCTCAAATCTAGATGAAATCATAGGATTAAGATACGATCTTTGCAGTTTAGAACCCGATGATATGAAGTTCGTAGCAACCTTCGAGAGACAGTAACAGATACAATCTCCTTGTGGGTCGGTCTTGATTCAGGAAGATAAGGTTAAAAAGGCCCTCAAAAAAGGTCTACTCGTAGCTATCGAGGGCATCGATGGAGCAGGTAAGACGACACATGCAGAACTTTTAAGAGACGCCTTGCAGAAAGACGGATACTCTGTGACACTACTTCATGAACCTACAGAAGGGGAATGGGGGAAGAAGATCGCCGAACTTGCCATGAAAGGCCTTGATAGTATCCGCCCAGAGACCGAGTTTGAGTTGTTCTGTAAGGATAGAAGGGAGGATGTCGAGAATAACATAAAGCCTGCTCTGGAGAGGAAGGATATAGTTATCATGGATAGATACTATCTTTCTAATGTCGCTTATCAAGGAGCCAGAGGCCTCGATCCTGACTTTATAGAGAAAGAGAACATGTTTGCCCCTACGCCCGACCTTGTTGTTATCTTGGATCTGCCTCCAGAGACTGCCCTTTTACGAATTAAAGATAGAGCTTCCAGACTGAGCCTTTTTGAGAAGGAGCAGTACTTGATTAAAGTGAGGGAGATCTTCAAGCAGAGGTTCTCAGAAAGACCTTACGTTAAGATAATCGATGGCGAACAACCTTTACATGTTGTTTCAGAGAAGATTCGAGAATTTCTGCAACCTCTTATCGAAGAACAAGAAGAGGGCCCATGATGAGCTAAGCCTCTAACGACTTAAGAATGTCTTCAACCCTTCTCTTGTCCAATATCTTTATCAAACTATCTTTGGATTCTTCTCCTCTCCATGAATCAAGGATATCTATCACGGAGTTCCTTACACCAGGGCTCAGGTCTCGAAGAGCCTCTTCTATGAGCTTCCTTCTCCCTTTAAGAAGGTCCTTAGGTCTGAAGACTTCACCCATATTATCAATATCAACTTACAGATCTTATAAATGTCACTGTAGTCAGAGCATTTTGTGAAGGACAACATACTTAAAAAACTCTAGAAGAATTTACAAGTAGACTTTGAAATTTATAACCGAAATAAGAGACCCAGTTCATGGATACATTCATATAACGGATGTAGAGAGAGAAATCATCGATACGAGTATCTTTCAAAGGCTAAGAAGGATTCGCCAACTTGCAGGGGCAAATCTAACATATCCTGGTGCTCAGCATACTCGCTTTGAGCATTCTTTGGGTACGATGTATCTTGCTGGATTGGCTGGTTCTTCTCTTTCCTCAAAGACTCATATCACAGAAGATGACATTCAAGAGCTAAGATTATCGGCTTTGCTTCATGATGTTGGCCATGGTCCTTTCTCTCATCTCTTCGAAGAGGCTCTAACAGAGAAGAGGGATACAACTCATGAAGATATCTCACAGAGGATCATCAGAGAAACTGAGATCAAAGATGTAATAGAAAAGCACGGCTTTGATTCTAAAGATATATCCGAGTTGGCTCTGGGACTATCCCCAAAGAGACCCAAGTTCATGAATGAGATAATAGCAGGAGGCTTGAGCGTCGATATAATGGACTATCTTCTTAGAGACTCGTACTTCACTGGAGTAGAGTATGGTAGAGTGGATGTGCATAGGCTTATAAACTCCTTTGAAATCGTTGATGAGAGATTAGCCATAGATCAAGCTGCTCTCTACGCATTTGAAGCCTTTACAATAGCTCGCTATGAAATGTTCAAAGCGGTATACTTTCACAAAACAGTAAGAGCTGCTCAGGCTATGCTGATTCGCTCCATAATCCTTGCTGATGATGAATTGAACTTTACAGATGTTGACGATTTGAAAAATTACCTTCAACTCACAGATGAATCGACCCTTGCAAAACTTATAGATTTGGAGCCCAAGAGTAGAGAGTTGGATCAAGCGAAGCAACTAGCGATAGGTTATAGGGATAGGAGGCTGATAAAGTGTGTGTTCGAGAAGATAGTCCATAGAAAGGATAGGTTCATAGAAAGGATCCTGAACCAGAAGAGCATAAGAGATAAGATATCCATAGAAATAGCAGACGAGGCTGGGGTGGATCCAGACCTGATCTTCTTCGATGTCCCCACAACGCCTTCCGTGCCTTACACTTCTTCACGTCGATCTCTCTCTTCTATAACTTTGGTACGTAAAACTAGTGAAGGGATATCCTATGAGACCGTTCCTATAAAGGATCTAGCTTTGGTGGGGGCGATTATGGGATATATGGACATAATCCGAATATACACGCAAGCCGAGTATAGATCGAAAGTGGAGAAGGCTGTAGAGGCTTTCTTCGGCAGAGAGGGCTATTCGACCAAGGTATCTATGTGAGATAATAAAATCGAGATGTAATCTACTGATCTAAAAGACCAAGAAATACTGATAGGGCATAAGGTGGTAGAACAGATAGAAACGATCCTACATTCAATCGGTCGAACTTTTCATCCCAACACAAAACCTCGTTATGTATTCTGTGGCTATATCTGAAGCATCGATCAGATCCTTCTTGCTTATCCCAGGAACACCACATACCATCAGTAAAACATTCTCCGTTGCTTCGGTTACCTTGGTCTCATCAGCATCTCTGTAGGGATAAATCGCCACTAGCTTTACATCATCAGAAACTACTATCTCGCCACCTTGTAATTCCTTTGGCTCATTCATGCCTATCCCTAAGAATCCCTCTCCCTCTCTTGAAAGCCTCATTCTCAGATCGCCTTGAAGTCTGTCTTCATCAAAGGCTGCTAAAGCGATCCCACTTTTGATGGATGCAAGGTTGTAAGCATCTACGACGCTGTTTATTTTAGGTATAGTCTTGCCTCCGAGAACCCTCCTTATCAATGCCTCAGCCGCTGGTCTTATCTTGGTTGGGTCTATGCCAGCCTTCCAGAAGAAGTCTCTATAGGCTCTAAAAATGGGGACATCTTTCAGGCTTTCGATATCGTACTTCTCCTTGACTTCTTTGATTATCTGCTCTTTAAAATCTTCCAAATCAGGTTTTCTTCTCTCAACCTTTACGCCTCTTATATGGACGATCAAGGCTTGCAATCCAGTAAAACGGTCTATCAATTCTTGCTCTATCTTCAGTTCCATAGGAACTTTAACGGAGAACTTGATAGTAAAGTTTGGACTTTAGTTGAGTTAGTAAAGAATGACGAAACCATCTCTACCATTCACTATCAGATCGTCTCCTTCTTTGATAAGAGACAACCCATCGACCATATCTACAAGGGGTATGTTAGATATGGCGCAACCAGAGACTGTAATCATGTCGGACCTTAGATTGATAATCGCAGAGGGGGCTTTATCGTTCTTCTTCAATTTGTATATCACGTACGCCCCAACACTACTTCCAATGCTATGGGGGAATATGAAGACTTTTTTATGAATACTAGAACCGAACAGTTCGTGAGATCTATCGACGATCCTCCCATCTTCTGGGTCTACGCCTCCTAAAAAGGATATTGGAGAGGGTGAGATCAATGCCTCGCCCCACCCTAGACCGTTGACAAGCCCTCTAGCCCTGAATACCCCCCTCAAATCATCCACAAACCTCCTTTAATATTTCATGAGTTTCTTTAAGGGAGACCCTTACATTTTGTGCCCTTTTGAGGTAGTGGGCTGCTTTACACGAGTTCGTAGCGATCACATCCACTTCAAGATGAGAGATTATAGGCGTAAATACGGCACAAGTACTGCAGATGAAATCTGCCCCTGCCCCTTCGATCTTATCGGTATAGCCTCTTAGCTTTGCTTCTTCGTAAACCCTTCTTGAGCAGAATAGGAGGCATCTTTTATTGAATTTCTTACCTTCGACAGAATCAGAGATATCATATATCTCATTCAAGCCCAGATGGGGACAGCCCAGAACTATCGCATCCCCTTCTTCTGCATCGTTAAGTTCATCGTAAGTTCTTTCAAGATCACCCCTATCAAACTTTACCCTTTCAGCATCGACCTTATCTTTTATCAAAAACATTCCAGAAGCACCAGAGGTTCCTATAGCAGCGCAAAGGGCCTTGGACTCTGATGAGGTGGGGCTTTTTATGCCTTGAAGCGCCATTGGACCCCTCGCCATCTTCCCAGCAAAATACCCTAGAAGCCCAAATTTCATAGAGCCAGAAAGTTCATCTATATCGACATGAATGGAGAGGGACGGTTTCCTGAATTCATCGATATGTAACTCTGAATAAGGCGTCTTACCCGTTACTGCACTGGCGAGGGCACTCAACGCACTCTCACGGTTCGTCCTTAAATCTAAGATGGAATTTGCGTAGATGGATGCAGAGCTCTCAGCCCAACTCACATGGTTACCTTTTGGTGGCGGATGGGCCACCTCATAGGGCGTGCACGTAAACGATTCAGTTACACCCAACTTCTTATATGATCTTACTATCTTCATCTGCTCTGAAATATAATCATCATGGATGCCAAAATCGGATGGATTTTTGGGGTCTATTCCGGCAGGGTTCACAGTCGTAGGGATGGAAACTTTAGCGTTTAGGCTGAAACTCTCAAGGAACTCTCTCCCATGCTCTCCAATGGTCGAGTATGAAACTCCAGAGAGATGGGCAGATGAGATTTCTATAAGACGGCTTGCATCTGTAAGGCGACCAACAGACAAAAGTATCCTGTAAGCCATCTCAAGGGCTTCGCCATACTCCCCATTGAGGGCTCTTTCTTCATAATTTGTAAGGTACAGATGTATCACCAAAGATTAATAGATATCTGCTGTTTAAGGTTCATAGATCAAGACCGATGATATATAGTTGGTGGTAACCTTGGATAAAAGCGATTCATTGGGCTTAAGAAGTTTTCTGAGTATATTGGAGAAAAAAGGGCAGATGGTAAGAATAAAGAAGGAGGTCTCCCCTTTATATGAAGCAGCGGCGATAATGAAGAAGTTTGACAGAGGTCCTGCACTTTTCTTTGAAAAGATAAGTTCTTCAGATTTTCCTCTTGTAAGTGGTGTTTGTAGCACGAAGGAGAGGATCTGCTTAGCCATCGATACAACTTTAGACGATCTTCATGAGAAGATTTCTTCATCCATTACAAATCCTATAAGTCCTGAAATTGTAAAGAATGCATCGTTTAAGGAATCTTCTGAAAAGCCAAGGTTGAGTAGGTTTCCCATAATGAAGCATTATGAGAAGGATGCTGGAAGGTATATAACGGCTGGCGTAGTCTTTGCAAAGAACATAGAGACGAAGACCCAGAATGCATCTATACATCGATTGCTCCTCCTTGACGATAACCATTTAGCGATACGTGTAGTGGAAGGGAGACATCTTCACAGATGCCTACAACTTTTAAAGCAGATAGGAAAGCCCCTTGAAGTGGCGATAGCCATCGGCATCCATCCAGCAGTTTCTTTGGCTGCTGCTTGCCAAGTACCTTACGGTATGGATGAGATGGGCATGGCAAACTCCATCTTAAAAGGTGCTCTAAAAGTTTCAAAGTGTGAAGATGTGGATTTAAGCGTTCCAGCCAACTCTGAGATAGTATTGGAAGGTAGATTCATGATGGATAGGGAAGAGGAGGAGTTCATGACAGATGTGCTGAACACATATGACCACCCTAGGATGCAACCAGTGATCGAGGTAACGAATATTCTTCATAGAAAAGACCCCATCTATCAAGGGTTACTTCCAGCTGGGAGCGAGCACCGCTTACTCATGTCTCTGCCAGTAGGGATAAAACTCTTTGAAGGAGTCAAGAATACTGTGCCAGCAACTAAAGCTGTGCATTTAACAGATGGTGGGTGTAATTGGCTACATGCAGTCATTCAGATCAAAAAGACCCATGAAGGAGAGCCGAAGAATGCGATACTATCGGCCTTTGCCAGCCATCCATCATTGAAATTGGCTATAGTTGTAGATGATGATATAGACCCAGAAGATATTCAAAGCGTAGAGTTCGCCCTGGCTACACGCTTCCAAGGCGATAGAGGTCTTATAGTCGTACAGAACGTCAAGGGTTCGAGCTTAGACCCTTCAAGTGATCAGGATAACCTTCTTACAACCAAAGTCGGTATAGACGCAACGATGAGCCTTTTTAAACGGAAGGAGAAGTTCGAGATAGCGAAGATACCCGGCGAGGACTCGATAGATGTTAAGGATTATCTTACTTGATAGGTCCTTCGCTTTCTAAGACTTCCTTGACTTCATTTAATAACTTCTTCACTATCTGTGAGTCTATGGGGGTTAGAATGTATAAAGATGCTACTACAATCCCCTTGACGATCATAGATGTAAACTCAGCAAATACTCTTGAATAGATATCGCCAAACTTGCTCGGGATGATAGAAGTAGAATTCGCCCTATCTCCTACCTTTACAGACAAAGCCATAGAGCCTAACTTTATCTCTTCTCCCTCAGAAATGATCAAGAAGCAACCATTCTTTGCCCTCAGCACTTGAATATGGAACTCTCTTCCGTTCGCTACTACTTTCTTATTAGGAGAAAGACTCGAATTCAAATCTTACTTCCCAGATCAATCGATCTATGATTTTTGATTACTCCTTTATACAATCTTACTATCATGCCTATCAGTCTCAGATAAGAATTCATCCCAGCCCTCAACTGAGAAATATCTCCTCCTTTTAAATTTAGAGTCAATCTATCTTCATCATGAGTGATCTCGACCCTAAGGCGTGATGTTGATATTAAGTCTGGCTTTAAAGCTAGGCAGGCGATCTGCGCCAAATCTTTTTCTAAGCTAGCCTCTATCCTGGCCTCCAATCCTTTGATTAGGTACTCTCTCTTAGGAGGTTTTGATCGGTGTAACGTCATAAGCCCTTCCAGCCATGGTGAAGCCACACAACCTGCACTCCCAGATACTCGCGCTTTTTCTCTTTAACTTCCATCTACCACAGCTGGGGCACTTCCTCTTCAGCTTTAGAGTGACGAATACCCTCCCATACCTCTTTCTCAAAGTTGAGCCATACTTGGCGCCAAGCCCTTTTAGGCCCCGTCTTTTACCCTTTGGCATCTTTAATGCTCTCCTTTATGATTTCTCTAATTTCCTTTGCCCTATCTTTAGCGATGTTGACTGCCAGTTTGACTTGATTGAAGTCGAGGGTTCCGGGCTGACCTTTCTGCCCTGCACGGATGTTCCCATCATCATCGAATGTAAGGGTTATTCTAGCGTCCATGACCCCCTCCTCTTCAGATGTTGGGTCTACTATAAATTCGCCATCTATTTTAGCAAGAGTTATAGAAACTGGGATACAGTTTATTTGTAAAGGTACCGCCTCATCTTCTTGTTTTATCTGTCCATTTTGACCGACAGAAAACTTTGGCATAGTAGATGTAGCAATTGAGGCAACAGTAGCATATGATGCAGCATCGAATAAATTACCATCAGTATCCAGAATATCCACATCGACGAAGATGGCATGTACCTTCTTCCCAGGGATCAATACAAGCTTTGAAAGGTCGACCATCTTGGACTCTCTGATTCCTCGATCTACAACTCTAGCCAACTCTATAGCCTCTTCATCAGGGGGGCCTGGCTCTGCATAAGCCGAAGAGAGAGGTAAAACTTCTACATTTACAACTAAAAGTCCCATTTCTGGTGTGTCGGGAAATGGTTCACCTATCTCTATCTTTACGCCCGCTATTACTTGTGTATTGCCGATCCGAACTCGAGCCGAGCCATTCGCCTTTTCTATAATGCCAGTTTCGATCTTAATAGGACGAAAATCAAGTAAGCCTCTACCATCCAACCTTTTCTCCTTTGATAAAAACTCGACTATTTGCGCCTTTCTTAATCGCTCAACTACTACTGATTTTTTCACAGCTGACATCATTCCTCACCCACTTCATTCTTGCCAAAGTATTTATCGATCAACGCTTTACGCTGAACTTCATAGATATGCCTGCAAGCATTAACAGCCATCTCAAAACCCTTCTCGAATTCCTCAGGCGTCAGGATACCATCCAGTTGAAGAAGAGTTGTTTGATTCAGGTTGGGCATGATAGCAACAGGCATGTCGGCCTCTCCCTCTTTATCTTCTGTATCATTCAGATCTAAAACGACCTGTCCGGAGATCTTTCCAACTGCACAAGCAACGACCATGTCACGCATAGGTATGCCAGCATCGGCCAGCGCAACTGTAGAAGCTGTGATCCCAGCGCATCTAGAGCCACCATCCGCCTGTAGGACTTCCAGATAGACGTTTATGACTGTCCTTGGATAATCTTCCAGTATAAGGGCTGGTTCTAAAGCTTCACTTATCACTTTAGATATTTCTATTTCACGCCTTGAAGGTTGAGGATGTTTACGAGTATCCGTTGAGAATGGAGCCATGTGGTAACGACATCTTAAGATGGACCTATCGGGTAGAGCGAGGTGTTTAGGATGGACCTCTTTTGGACCGTAAACTGCAACGACGATCTTATTCTTCCCAAACTCTATGTATGAAGAACCGTCGGCATTCTTAAGTACGCCTACTTCTATCTTTAAGGGTCTTATCTCATCTACCCTTCTCCCATCCCTCCTCAAACCTTTTTCATCTATTAGTTCTATCATCCTCAAACCTCCTTCGATTCAGACAAAAGATTCTGAACTTTCTTTGTAAGACTTGCTAAATGGGCTTCGGACTCAACCATCCTGATGGCTTGAGTTGCCAGCAAGATACCATCATGTGGTCCTATTATTAAAATTATTCCATTCTGACCTATAATAAGTTTACAATGGGTAGCAGATTCGATGGTCTTTATCATGGATCCCTTTTTACCTATCAACCTAGGAATCTTGGCAGAATTTATCTTGACGATCTCTCCTTTTGGAATGCGTCCTAGATTCGGTCCTGAGATACTTAAAAGAGGATCCCTAGTTCGATCATAAGCAACAACTTTTGCATAGATCAGATCTCCGATGGAAAATTTCTTTAAGAGGGATTCTCGATCAGGTGAGAAATCTCTACCGAATACGCTCTGGGCAGGGAGATAGGCGAAGAAGCATGAGTTGATGTCGACCTCCCATGAGAATGCCGAATAGTCGACTATCTTACCTATGACGAGGTCATCAACTCTGGGAATGTAAGGCCCTGATAAAGGAATTACACGGATGCCTCCACGGCCGATCTCTGCCAGACCGATCTTTGTTGCATAGAATTTATCATCTACTCTAATTACATTGTTGATGGGTTTATAATCCCCTTCAACGATCAACTCACCAGGAGTCACGTACTTCCTTGAAATAGTCATCCTTCTCTCACTTTATGATCTTTACTTGTGAAGTTCCTTTAGTGATCGAACCTAGTTTATCGATCAATGAAGCATGAACTCCAGCCGGAATCTCGACAATGGTATTTAGTGAGCCATCCGCCAACCAGTCTTCTTTTTGAATTTCTCCATAACTCTTTAAAACTCCAAGAGTTTTAGGAGCAAACTGAGGTTCGATCTTTACCATAAGCTTTATCTTTTCAGACTTTAATGGTAGAACCACTCTTAATTTCTCTATAACGGTCTTTGCTTGCTCTTTGGCATCTTTAAAGGGATCTATAGAAATCTGTACCTCAGACATCGCCTGCTCAACCCTAACTCGAGGATGAGGTAAACCCGTTCTGGGATCGATAAAGTTCTTGCAGATGATAGAAATTATCTGCTTCTTTTTATCCTCGATCAATGAACGCCTCTGCTCAGTTATCAGCTGAAGCTCGCCTTTCTTCAGGATAATTTCAGCCACTTCTGTGACAGATGTGGTATTGAAGAATTTCTCCAGCTTATCCTCCGAAACGCGTAGCCCCTTTGAAGCTTCAGAAAAGATCCCATCGACAGCGAAGATCTTTGAAAGATCGACTGGACGACCTAGCTTGTAATCTAAAGCAGTTTTTGGGTGGACTAGTATCTCAAATCGTTCGCCACCAATAACTAGCCTAACTGTAGTGAACTTACTACTCAAAGTAAAGAACACCTGCTTTAACTTCACTGGGGCTTACCTGCAGTAGACAGATTCTCCCTTGCTTTTTCTGCATACTTGGCTATCTCTTCTTCGGTGGGATATTCCATCTTCTTGGTCTTTGTATCTATCAGAGCCATCCTTATGTGCTTGGTGCCTACCCTATCCTCGCTCACAAGATATATGCACTCTGCGGCCAAGACGCAAGCATCTTCTAAACTCATGTCAGGGTTGTATTTTTTCTCCAGATATTCAGTTACTTGCTCGTATCCTGCCCCTATAGCAACCCCATCATAACCCAGATACGTCCCACTAGGGTCTGTCGAGAAGAGTTCTGCTCCATTCTTACCTATGCCAGCTATGACCAAGGAGACGCCGAAAGGCCTGACACCTGCATATTGAGTGTACTGCTGGTTTAGATCGCCTATACGCTTGGCAATCGCCTCTACCTCAACAGGCTCATCATACGTTAACTTACTCGACTGGGCAAAGATACGTGCATAGTCTACTTGAACACGAGCGTCTGGTACGTAACCGGCAGCCGCAATTCCGATGTGCTCATCTACCTGAGAGATCTTCTGGCTTATATTTGGATTCTGTAGCTTTCTAGTCCGCTCTTCGACAGCCAAGACTACGCCTTCCTCCACCCTCAGGCCTAAGGCTAAAGTACCTCTTCTAACCGTCTCTATTGCATATTCAACCTGATATAGCCTCCCATCTGGCGAAAATATCGTAATCGCTCTGTCGTATCCCGCACTAGGTGCAAACATAGCCATTCACTTTACTGTAACAGTCTTATACAAAGGGTTTAAAATCCTTTTTCATTATAAAAATCATTGTATTTATCATTTATGGTATGGGGTTATGTTTAAAGTCATCCTCTTGGAACGTATCTGCGGTGGCGATGCCAAAGCAGATTTTCAGTGCTGAAGAGTTCAAAAAGATTTTAGAAAAGGCAACAGAATGCCGTATTGTAAGGAGGGGGGATAAGGTCAAATTAAAGCTTAGAACGCCTAAGATGATCTATGTTCTTGTTACCTCGAAGAAGGAGGCAGATACACTTCTAAAGGACGTGAAGGTTGAAGTAAAGGAGATAGGATAAGGCTTACACTTCACTTGGATTATTAATTTTAGATGGCCCCTCCTTCAATAAGATGAAGGCAAGTACTGACAAAAATCTTTCGTTGCACTCTTTCTTTCATTTTAACCTTATTCTATTCATACAATCTGAGCATAGAATTGGCAATTTTCTGTCTACATCGGATAAACTATTGGCAAAGCTCATAATACAACTAGGTTTATGGCAGTGAGCCAAGCCGAAGAGGTGTCCTAATTCATGGGCAACCTCCTTGAATACCCTCTCATCGATCAGACTTGACTTTGTTTTTAACTCCGCTTCAAAGGTTGTCAATCTTGCTGTTGAAATGAGAGCAACGCCTTCGACGATATCGGCCAGACCGAATATGAAGTTCAACCCTGGCACGAATATATCGACAGAGGCTATGCCCATGACCTTCCTACCATCTTGCCTAAACTCTAAAAGCCTCGTAATCATTTTGGTAGCATCGTACTGTTTTCTTGAAGCAATGTAGTCCTCATTATGAAGGGGCAATCTCTTCGAAGATAACTCGAGATTACATCCGTAAAGTCTTACAGCTTCTTCCAACTGCTTCGAAAAACACATGTAGTCAAAGTCTCCTATAGGTTTGACCAGTACTATACTCTTTGGCTTCAAATTACCCTTTCATCTAGTTTTTTATACAACATTTTAGCTCTTTCGGCTGAAGGAGATTTACTCAGTCTATCTTCAACTGATTAATTCATAGAAATCTTATTTTAATGAGTAGGCGTCGCCAGTTTTAGGTACTACAGCATCTAACCCCAACTCGGTTTTCAACTCCTCAGCAAACTGAATGCAGTTCTTCTCCTCGCCATGCACCGTGTAAACCTTTGGGTTTCCCTCAATCCTTCTGAACATATCAAAGAGCTCCTTTCTACCGCTGTGAGATGAGAAGTCGAAATGGCGCACTTCAGCCTTGACCTTTTTAGGCTTGCCATTTATGATCGTTATCTTCTTTTCCAGCAAAATCCTTCCTGGCGTCTCAGGCATCTGATACGAGACGAGGGCTATAGCATTTTTCGATCTTTTTGAAACTTCGGCATTATAAAAGACAGCGGCGCCTCCCACCAGCATGCCTGCAGGAGATATTATGACCGACGGCGTCTTAACGATACGTCTCCTCTGCCTCCAGCCCCTTATCAGCTCGATGTTTCCAATGCTTTCACGGAACAGTTTTGGATCCCTCAGATATTCTGGGTATCTGAACAGGATCTCATTGGTCTTTAAAGCCATGCCGTCCATAGCCACTGAATATGGGAAGTTATACTTTTTGAACACACATGCTATCTCCTGAGACCTACCCACAGAGAAGGCTGGGACAAAAAGAGTACCCCCCCGTTCTACGACCTCTTTTGCAAACTCTATAAACTCCCTCTCTACATCCTCACGTGGTAGATGGTCGGTCGTTGCATAGGTACTCTCAGTTATTACTGCATCCAATTCCCCAAAGTTCGTATCCGCACCTCTAAGCAGTGCCGAACCATGTGCACTGATATCTCCCGTATAGAGGAGCCTTTTACTTTTACTCGTCAATAGGATGGATGCTCCACCAGGGAGATGCCCAGAATTCAAGAAAGTAGCCGTGAATCCTTTTATTTCGACTGGTTCATTTAGATCTACTCTACGAGTCCCATTAACCATAGATAGTAGGTCTATGTACTCAAAAGGAAGGTAGAAACCAGAAATCCTCAAAAAGTCCTCTATAAGGAGTTGAGCTAACTCTAAAGTCAGCCCTATAGTATATAGCTTCGTACCCCCAGATATGAAGAAGAGAGGGATTCCACCACTATGATCGAGATGAGCATGTGAAAGAAGGATAGAATCTACCTCCCTTGGTTGGATATGCATTGGGAATGCTGGTGGTTTCGTGAGTTGCACCCCAAAATCCAACAGGGCTCTTCCTTCGCTATTCTCGACTAAAAAAGCGGATCTTCCTACTTCTCTTGCACCGCCTAAGATCGTTATTTTCATGGAGAGACAAATTTTTGAATAAGTGCTACTTAAATTTATACCATGATAACAGTAATCCCACGTGACATACGTTTTGATGGTTGCTCTTTGATAACAGGTTTCCATGGGATAGGGGGTACAGGGTACTGGACTGTAAAATACTTGATCCAGAAGCTGAACGCTAAGAGAGTTGCATTTGTAGATTCTGAAATAATCCCCCCAGCAACTACAACTGCTTCAGGCAGACTGGTCACTCCTTACGAGATATTCAGGGAAGGAGATCTTGCCTTCTTTAAGGTCGAAGTTCCACCCTACAGAAATAAAGAGACAGGGTTCTTCAGAAGCTTCGCAAAATGGGTCACTGAAGCAGGCTTTAAGGAGGTGGCCCTCATTGGCGGCTTGGACTCCTCCCTAAGAACAGATGAGACTACATTCAGAATCGTTCATACACATTCCTTCATACCTAGGGACGAGTTGGCCAAGGGAATCATCTTGGAGGATGACCATCTAATAGTCGGCCCCCTTGCTATCATGCTGAACTACTTTGAAGTTACAGGTTTCCCTGCCTTTGCGACCTTGGCATATGCTTCTACAAAAAGGGTCGATCCTAGGGCTACTGCTGAAGCAATATCTGTGCTTTCAAGATATTACAAATTTGAAGTTGATACAACACCTTTGATCAAGGGGGCAGAAGCCCTTGAATTAGAGGTTGCTAGGCAGGAGGCAGTAAATAAGAGGGGTGGCGAATCGATCTACACCTAACACCGAGCTTCTATGTCTATGATATGGGAGATTTTATTGAAGGCTCTATCCAAGCTACGGTTGGTATCGCCAAGGGCATCGATTATGTAGCAGTTCTCTAGCGAGCTGGCCATCATTTTGAATAGAGGGCTGTAAGCATCCAAGTGATTTAGAAGGAGGATCTTCCTAAAGGAGTTTTTTCTTATAAATTCTTTTGAACGTTTTAGCACTTCTTTCATAACATCGTAATCTGGTTCGATGGAGCTCAAGTATTGTGATAGGGGGTAGACATCGGAGAGTTCCACGGGCACTACTCCAAAGGGAGGCGATAAAAAGCATACTTGAACTTTCTCCAATCCATCGCCAAGAGCTTCGATCAATTTAATATAAGATGGTGATTTATAGAAAGGCTTGACATCAGATTCTGGAAGGAGCAAGAGCGTCTTTTTCTTTACAGATACATCTTCTATGAGTCTTTTATGGTATCTTAAGACTTCAGGTCTCATCAAATCGTGAGGCTCATAAAAGAAGATTGCCCTTGGTTTAAACAATGGAGTCCCGTCCTCTAGAAATTCGTAATGATTACTCAACGACTTAAAAGCTTCCCAGAGTTTTGGGTGAGCTCTTGCCTTCGTGCCCAGATACTCCCAGATTCTCCCATCCTCTATAGCTTGTTTTGTTGCCCTCACTTCCTTTAAGAGAACGTTCAAATTGTGGATGGCTATCTTCTGAGTTCTCTCTTCAACCCCCGCCTCCTTGATTTCTTTTAATGTGTGTGTTGAACAGATCGAACAGTTACATGGTAGATATGTAAGTTCATCCAACCTTGCAGTGCCGTATTCTGTCATGTAGCGACCTTCTCTAGCGTATAACATATAGGATGCCGAATCGAAAAGATCACAACCGAGTGCTATAACAAGAGGGATCGTCAATGGGTGTCCAGCGCCAAATAGATGTAGGGGCTTATCTATTGGAAGAACCTGCTTGACTGTAATTATCATCTGAACCAATAAATTGAAGTTGTAAGATTCCATGACTTCTGTCGGGCTTCCAAGAGCGAAGATATCGAATGCCATCTTCCCAGTTCTCTCTGCAGACATCTTCAAAAGGTCCAGATGGCTACCACCTTGAATAGGACCGGTCCAGAGCGTCCCTTCAGCCTTGACTGCTTTTAATGTCTCTTCTGCAGCCCTTAATGTAATCTCAACAGTTTCACTAGCTCGCCTTCTATCTACATCAGTCCCAGTAGGTGTATCCAGCACAATAGCCATGTCAGAACCGATCTTTTCTTGAAAGCTAGCCATCTCCAAAGGTGTGACCTCTACATCTCCATACTTCAGCATCTGATAACCCCCTGAGTCAGTCATGATTATTCCGTCGTAATCGATGATCTTGTGTATCCCCTTTTCTTCTGCTACTTTCCCAAACGTTTTCAAAGTTATGTAAGCGTTCGTCATCACTGCTTTGAAACCGATTCTTGCCATTTCTTTAGGTGCTAAGCTCTGCCTTACGGGGTGAATTACAGGCAAGATGCAAGGCGTCTCCAGCAGACCGCTCTTGGTCCTTATCTTTCCTATCCTGCCTGCTAGGTCGGTCGTCCTTATCTCGAACATTCGTATATGACACTTACTTCTTACTTTCCCTTACGAATTCATCGTATACAGATTTGACCCTCTCGGCTGCTAAGCCACTTCCTTCGACCCCTTGTTCTGTCACCTTTATCTTATCCATAACTATGATGGACCTTATATCCTCCCTGATCTTGACCAGTCCTGGGAAGACCCTATTCAGTCTTTCAGCAAGGGCTTTCAGATCGAAGGGCTTCTCCACCAGCCTTATCTCCTTGAGAAAGTCTCTGTTCAATACGACCTTGTAGACGTTTTCACCCACACCTGAAACATTATCCAATATAACGTTAAGGTTTCCATCAACGCCAACAAGATCACCTTCGTAAATTCTTCCTTCTGACGTTTCCACAACGACCTTCCTCCCTATCATAGAAACGATCTCATTGTTGAACTTCTTGTA
>JACGUG010000083.1 GCA_024256285.1 archaeon | reverse complement strand
GGGGCACGTTTCTTACCTGCCCTCTCATGAATATGTTAAAAGGTTTGAAGGGCAAAGGTAAAAGTTTGTAAGCTGTTCAACGTATTTTCGGCGCCTTCCATTAGAGTTTTCTTTTTGATATTTGATATAGCGCCGGGAGTGGGATTCGAACCCACGAGACCCGATTGGGTCACAGGCTAATTGTGCATAACTCCAGGCCTAGGCTTCCACCGAATCTGCCCCTTACCAGGCTAGGGAATCTTTGCCAAGGCTTCCTTAGCCTTTCCGGCAACCATTTCCCCGGCATGAATAGCTTACTTTCGTTACACTCTTAAAGATTATGGTTAATTCTTTGAGGTACATCATAATTTTTTGGACTTATCATACCTTTGAGTTTTGACTTTATATAAAAGATCGAATCAACCGATCAGACTTTCATAGATCTTGATCGTTTGTTCAGCGGCAAATTTCCATGTAAAGTATTTTAGAACACTATTCCTTCCATTCTCACCCCATCTTTTAGCTCTTTCACGATCCCTTAGAACCTCTTTGATGCCCCATGCTATATCTGGTGGATGGCCCCCATTTACATGTATGCCGTTTTGGTCGGGTCCGGAAGGGATCACTTGTTCTCTAAAGCCAACAATGCCTCTTGCTCCAACAACAACCGGTTTTTCCATGGCCATCGCTTCTAGGCTTACAATTCCAAAAGGCTCATAGAGGGATGGAAAAGCACATACATCCGATGCAGCGTAATGTATGATACGTTCCTCTTCAGGCACAAATTCAAACCGACAAATGACCTTATCATTTAACCTCAAACGCTCTATCAGTTCTACGATGTCTTTTTGTTCTTCTCCTCTTCCCAGTATAACAAGCTTTGTTTTTGGGAACTCATCGAGGATTAAAGGCAAGGCTTGGATAAGGTTTCTGGCACCTTTAACCCATGCCAATCTTCCAACAAACAGTATCATCTGTTCGTCTTCTTTTATGTTATATTTCTCCCTAAGCTTTTGAGGGGCTTCTTCATTTACATTTTTGGGGTTGTAGCGTTCAGGATCGACACCATTCCATACAACATGAATTTTTCTCTCATCCCATCCATGACGAGCCAGATCTTCTTTCATAAGATAACTGACCGTTACATTTCCATCTGATACTTGTGCTGTTGCGTCTTCAAGATGGACAATTATTCGAGAACCTCCATCGCCACTCCTACCCCACTCTGTAGAATGCACATGGAAGACCAAAGGCAGTTTTAACTCGTTTTTGATGATCAGTCCAGCTATGCTACTGAGCCAATCATGCACGCAGATGATATCATACTTATACTCTTCCTTCCTTACGAGTTCATTTACAAACTTTGTGGCTGAAAGTACGTTATAGACGAACATATCGCTAAAGAATTTAATGTGGGTCCCCCATCTTCTAAGGTCTTCTGCAACGAACAAAGGAAAGACGTTCGAAGCATCCGCAATCATCGGTCTGTGAACCTCAACCCCCTTCATAATTTCCCTGGTTTTAATACCTATAGAGTTAAGTGTGAAAACGGAGACATCATGTCCAAGCTCCACGAACTGTCTCGTAATATGTTCAGCATAGACTCCAAGCCCGCCAACAAGCATCGGGGGGTACTCCCAGACAAAGAATCCTATTTTCAGCTTTTAGTCACCCATAGTAAGTTGACGTATCAATATTTTAGGTTTATTGAAAATTGGAGGTTATCTATGATGGATGGCATTTTGTAATTGGTTGTATTGGCAGAGAGATATATATTCTACCAAGGAGCCGATTCGTATAATTCAATCCTTTAGACGTGTAATCTAAAAGAACCTATCCTCTTTTCTCTAATGCTGAGCCTATGGACGCCTAAAGCTATCAATCCAGCAGTAATTGTAGCTCTTCTTCCCATTTTAGGCTTTTATTTTTATAATAGAATGGTACAATCCTTTTGTTTTGATCTTAGAACCAACCGAGGATTCTGACTGGGACTTTGCTAAGAGCAAGAGGGTAATGTTGAGGAAGCCGGGATGCGAGTGGTCTTCTTCCGTCTACTCTGTGAAGGTTGATATCGATGGCTACGAGTTCTATATGCCGAATAGGGACTACCCTTACGAGGGTCTACTATCGGTAGTCGGTGGAGAGAACTGGAAGTTCCTCGACGGAGTTGCATTTTCTCTATTCAAGGAAAAAGCTTTGAAGCTTACTGCCAAGTTCGTGGAAGTGAACCCTTGGGTGGCTAGATATGTCTACGATTCGAAACTAGGCGAGCTATCAGTGCTCTATTACTTGATGCATATCAAGAAAGGATGCTCTTTGGTTATTATCTTCGATAGGCCGATCGAGACCGAGCTACTGATAGCCCCCTTCGTGGATATGAGGCACATGTATTCCGATTCCATGAATTCTTCCTTTAAGGAGGCGAATGACATATCCAAGTTCTCGTCCCTTGGCAGGGAGTTGGCCATAGGAAAAGGAAAAGTTGTGAAGATTCTTAACAAAGAGATGGATTGGGTGTACAAACTAGATGATGGGTTTAGAGAGGTGATGGGAGGTAGTATCTTCTTCAAGAAGTGCATCAGGAGGGTATCGATACCCATTATTATGAAAATTAATGATTATGTAGGGTTTTCATGTGGATCTAAAGGAGGGGCAGAGGGCGTCCTCGACGAATCGCTCAGGTACTGGAGATCGGAGCTGGAGAAGGATAGGGCATACTTCGACGGGCTCTCTTCTTGGTGTAATCGGCTTGGAGAAGGCATAGGATATGCCTTGGCTTCAAGGATATTTACTTTGAAGAGTTTCAGATACCCAGCTGTATCGGAAAACAGTGTTGCTTACTTTCCGGAGGCTGGGGCTTGGTGGTTCAGGACTATGTGGCTGAGGGATGTGTGTGAAGGATTGCTGAATAACTACTTCACGATAAAGCATGTGATGAAGGACTCGAACTTCTTAGGGGAGTTTGTGAAGAGGGTTCTGAACCTCCAAAATGAAAAGGGGTTTTTCCCCCTCAAGCTACCGGAGAGACTTGAGGACGAGATCGAATACAAGGGAGTGGATGGCAACATACTCTTTCTAACTTTAGCCAGCATGTATGCAAAGGATTCTGGGGAGCTGGTCGAAAAAGTCGAGGAAGCATTCCTGAGGTTCGTAAGGGGGATGGCAAGAACGAAGATTGAGCCAGATGGTGACCCTATACTTATGGATTCAGGGCTCATAGCTTCATGCCCAAGCCAAAGCTGGATCGATAGCTTTAGGCGTATAGGAGGAATCAGGGTATCGGTCAGGATTCCAGAGGATTGGATATTGGAGGATATTAAGGTGAAGGGGGGGAAGGAGGTCGAGGATTACTATAAAATGCCAATATTTCTTCTACCAGAAGTCAATGCATACTGGGTAAGGTTACTTAGGGAGTGCTCTGGATTCTCTGGGGCAGAGAGCCTATGTGAGGAGCTATTTACTAAGGCAGAAAAATCTTTCAAGGAGAATCTGTGGGATAAGGATTCTAGAATCCTCTACAGCATAGTTGATTTGATGGGAGGTAGAGCTTGTAAGGAGTTCTCATCTACATCTGTAGTATCCGCTTCTGTTTCCTGGTGGCTCTTCAGCAAAAAAGAACTCGAAGGGATACTAAAAGATGCCGAGAAGTACTTGGTTTACAGATCCTTGACCAATTTAGGCTCAGGCGCTTATCCCTTCGGCTTGGTAGTTAATCGGAAAGGCGATGGGGCATACTTGGGCGATGAGCAATACCATTCATCAACCTTGTGGCCTAGGGATACCCCGTACCTAATAGGGTTGGCAAGGAGGCTTGGCCAAGATGAGATAGTTAGAGGCTTACTGATATCGAACTTAGACCATATGTTGGGAGAGAGCGCCATATTTTACTCTAGTGAGTTATTTAGCCTGCCAGAAGGTTCTAACCCTTATCCTTGTGAATTCAGTGACAACCCCAT
>JACGUG010000019.1 GCA_024256285.1 archaeon | reverse complement strand
CTATTAAAGGAAGTTGAGGTGAGAAGGCTTCTAATTCTTGAGGTAACACTAGAAAGGGAGAAAGCATATAAACGATGTATTGGTTATTCATCTCGACATGAAATTCTTGGTAAAATGGTGCCTGCTACCGATACCTCCAGAAATGATGAAGACAGCATTGGATTTAATACCAGCTTCGATGGAATATCAAAAGAGTCTTAAAGAAAAGGGCAAATCTCTTGCTACATACACCTTCGCTGGGAAGAGCGAGGGAGTTGGTATCTTTGATGTGAAATCACATGAAGAACTCAACGATATCTTGGCAAAGGAACCATACAGTTTGATGCTCAGCTTCGAAGCAATCCCAATCGTAGATTTCGAGTATTCTCTAAAGGTCTGGAAGGAAGTTATAGAAAGGGCTTTGAAATAAGCCCTACTCTTATTTTTTAGATAAAATTTAAAGGCAGTTATAGAAGGGAGACCTTCGAAGTTAAGTAGATGTATGAGTTTCTAAACCTTTTGATCAACTTTACTATCTGATAATTTATAATCATATCTACAATTTTCAATATAAAAAGATCAGGGACCCATAAAGCCACAGTTTATACACTTATAGTCCCTTGAGAATTTTCTGCACTTCTCACATCTCCATATAACCACCTGACCACAGTTGAAGCAATAGAACTTCACTGCCTTCTCCCCAGGCGCTATAGGCCTATTGCAAGAGGTGCATGTTGGAAGGGATACTCTCTCCGACATTTCATCAACACTAAAATTGTAATGGATATATGCTTTCCTATCAGAATAGCAATGCTTCTACTTTTTGTATAGCCTCGATCCCTCTTACTTCACGTGGTAGTTGGGGAAGTATTGCCAGACCAGGCTCCTTACCATATCTCTCTTTAAGTGAATCGATGTAATCTTTCTGCATGCTGGCCCTCTGCTTGATAAAGTCACAAGTGCAGATATCTTCCGTAACAACGTAGTTGACTAGAATCCTGCTGACAAACATACCGAAAGCTTCAAGCTCCTTACGAACCCTCTCTGTCTGGCGAACCCCTAGAGCTTCAGGAATGGTTACGATTATCGCGTGAGTCTTCTCGTCCTTCAGCATATCGAGAACCCTTTGGGCCAACTTTTCCCATGATGCAATTATATTTAATGGATCTCTTTTCGCCCTACCTTTTATGAGAGTATCTACTGCTTGGCGCACTCTTACATATAATCTTGCAGCTTCGCCTAAATGTGTATAAAACTTATCTTGCAACTTAACGAGAGAGAGGGTGCCTCCTGCAGGGGCCGTATCCCAGACTATCACATCATAATCACCACTCTCATAAAAGTCGAGTATGTAACTCAGCGCGAATTCCTCATCTATGCCTGGCGCCCCGGCGATGTAGTTTATTATCTCTTTACCCACTGGCAAGAAGGACGATAAGACCTCGTAAACTTCCTCTCCAAACTTTTCTTTCCACCTTTCTATCACAAGCTCATAATCTAACTCTACGGCGTTGAGACCCTTATAAGGGGGCACATGGGTAACAGTGCCTCTGATGTCGATTTCCAATATATCTGATAATGAAGGGGTTGGATCGGTCGAGATAAGTAGTGTTCTGAGCCCTCTTTTCGCAAAGTGTAAAGCAGTAGCAGTTGCGCATGTAGTCTTGCCAACTCCACCTTTACCACAAAAAGCTACGATCTTTGGCGCCTCGATATCGAGGTAACTTAGCCCTTTGATAACCTTCAAGTTTATCCCCTAAATCTAATGATGTGAAGGCCACCTTAACAGTTCATCTTTAGAACACAATAACTTCTGATCGATCTCCCCGATCTGGCTTTTTAAATGTTGGAAGCGTTCTGCACGTAATCTAGGATCACCGACTTTTATTATCTCATCTATCTCTTTTAGTGCTCCACGCGCGGATTGTATTCTTATATTTATCTCCTCAGAGGTGTTAGAATCGATAAGATCGAATTGAGCTTTTATGTGATTTAATAGATAGGCAACATCGTACGTAGTCTCTACCAATTCATCCCTAGTCATCCATGATGTCTGATAATTTAAGAAGTACTTCCAGCTGGGATAAGTCATGGCTTGCCTATACTCCTCGACTTCCTTAAAGAACAACCGATATCCATGATTCTTAGGATCTTCAAATGCTATGCTCCCCGGATCTAAGAAGGGGGCTAGAGGGGCGATAAAAGGGTGAAGCTTTTTATCTTTTCCATACTCTTCCAGCAGATTTTGGCAATACTCCGCAGTATCCAGTACTGACTCCGTTGTCTGATAGGGAAGGCCCATCATAAAGAAGATATCGAGCCTTTGGCACCCAAGTTTGAATGCGTTCGATATAGTCTTCTCAAGTTCATCGTTCCCATAAGGTCTACCGAAGGCACGGCGCACATTCTCATCATGAGACTCAGGTGAAATTTCTAAGCTGAAGTTAGGAACACTCTTGGCGATCTTCTCTAAGTAGTCTTTACCAGCCGGCATAAAAAGCTCTATCACTACTGGATTATCCACCTTCTCTTTTCTCATTACATCAAAAACTGATTCGGCATATTTTTTTCCAACTATGCGAAGGTCACCCAAGATGAATATTGGCGCATCTAAATATCGTTGTATGCTCTTCATCTCTTCAACGAGTTTTTCTGGCCTGAAGTATGCAAGAGAAGACCTATTGTAACTCCTTTGATAAGCATACTGCGAGCCGCCACAAGTTATGCAATTGAAGATGCACCCTTTACAAGCCAGAACAGACGTTATCGGATAACTGTTCCATTCTTCACATGGTAGATGGCCCGATATATCCCTATACCTTAAAGCAGACTTCACCATGTAACCACAATCTATTGTAAAGTCGTCCAAACTTTCTGGCACGAAAGAGAGGGGGTTGGCATGTATCCTTTCATCAGAATCTCTCCATGTGATGTTCGGTACATCTTCAGGACTTCTACCTTTCTCTATGTATTGCATCAATTGGAGCAAAGGTTGCTCTGTTGAGTCGCCACGAATCACATAATCCACGTACGGATAATTCTCAATGATTTGGGTATGAAAATACGTTGATGACAAACCTCCCAGTATGACTGGAGTGTTTGGGTGATTTTTCTTGACTATACGTGCAAGTTCCAGACTCCCTTGGGCATGAGCTAACCAATGGAAATCTATCCCAAAGGCCTTGGGGTTAAGCTTTTTTATAAGATTCTCAGGGTCGAATCTTTGATCTTTTAGCATCTTCAAAGCTACGTTGACTATACGTACATTATACCCATGTTGCTCTAAATATCTTAAAATGCTAATAAAACCTATAGGATACATATCAAAGATGGGAGTAGGCGGCACAACATCGCTGATAGGTCCATACATTATCGCTTTCTTCCTAAAGTCATATACGCTTGGTGCATGAAGGAGCACTAGGTCTGGTTTGGGCATCTCTGAGACAATGCCATCAAATAATGGTTTATAATATTTTTTGGCTCATAAATTAGAAGGGGCACTCACCGTTGGGCAGCCGCCTGAATACTCGTAATCTTCACTTACGTGTTTTTCAGTAACCATTTCCTTGGTCAATAATGACCTCTGTGGCTTTTATGACTGCTCTTACATGATCTTCGGTTTTATGCCCAGATCTTCCACAGCTTCCTTAGAGATAATGGCGGTTACGAGAGTTGGCTTCTATCTCGATCTTTACAATGGCTGTCGTTACGCCCTTCCCAACCTCTTTCACAATGCCTTCTAAATTATTTCTTGCACTAATTTTCAAACCGTTCACCTTCGAAACCAAATTTACATCGTTATAGGTTTTATTTAGTGAAGGTGTTAACGTGATGGGGGTGGATTTTTGGTGAAAGTTATCGTCGTTTATGAGTCAAAGTATGGCAACACCAAGCTTGTGGCGGAAAAAATTATAGAGGGGATGAGACAAGTTGAAGGAATAGAAACAGTCCTTAATGAACTCAAAGAAGTCGACCTTAATAAGATCCTCGATTATGATGTAATTTTAGTAGGTTCTCCTAATCATTTTGGGGGACCAACCGGAAGTGTCAAGAAGTTCATCGATAAGCTTGGAAAACTCGACTTGGAAGGGAGATTGGGCGCTGTTTTTGACACGTACATGGGAAAGGACTTTAACAAGGCTGTAAAGAAGATGGAGGAGAGAATGAGTGAGAAGGTTCCGGGAATAGAATTGATACTGCCTGGTCTGTCGATAAAAGTTCAAGGGATGAGGGGCCCTATAGTAGAAGGAGAACTTTCTAAGTGTAGAGAGTTTGGATACAAGATAGCAACTCAAATTAAAACTTGATTACACATCTTCATTTAAATTCCAAAAAATATTTACACTTACAAGGTAAAATGGGAAAGAAAGAAGATCACAAACAAGATTTAGCCAATTTCTTTGACGAATTTCTCAGAACAGGCGATGAAGAGAAGATCACCGAGTATCTAACTTCAAATAGTAATCTTCCTGGACGTAGAGCAAATTTAGAGTTGGCCAGAGCGTTTGCTGAATTAGCCGAGGATCACTCTGCAAAGGATTCCGAAAGATTATGGGACTTATGCATAAAATTAACCGAGGTTTCTCCAGACGAGGCACCAGTAGACGATCCAAAAGAATTTCTCCCCTTTTGTGGAGCTTGTGCTATGGGGGCTATCGGTTCGGTCTCCTCAGGATTCTTTCTAAAAGCATTGTCTTGCTTAAAAGAATTAGCAAAGGACCCAAGATGGAGAACAAGAGAGGCTGTTGCCATGGGCATTCAGAAGTTGGTAGGAAAGCAAGGCCAAAGAGCTTTGAAAGAACTAGAGGGCTGGATTGTAAAAGGCAACTGGCTCGAGATGAGGGCAGTGGTGGCAGGGGTGGCTGAACCTGCTTTGCTGAGAAATGATCAGACTGCAAGATGGGCCTTAGAGTTGCATAAAAGGATCTCTGGCCAGATACTCACTGCTGAGGAGCGTAAATCCGTGGAGTTCAAGACATTGAAAAAGGGATTGGGTTATTCCTTAAGTGTTGTTATTTACGCAATTCCAAAAGAAGGTTTCGAATATATGTATCGACTTATAGATTCACAGGATTTGGATATCTTGTGGATAGTAAAAGAGAATCTGAAAAAGAATAGGTTGATCAAGAACTTTCCCGATGAGGTAGCTTCGATAAAGAAATTACTAAAATGAAAGATAAAATTTTGGCGGGGTTTAGAACTTACACAATACAAGGACTTTCTTAGTAAGGAATAAGAGCCTACAAGATGGTAAAATCCTTATTCTTATTCTTTTGGAACTTTAAGAGAAATCTTGAATAGTTCCAATATAACTTCAGCGCCCAATTTCATCAACTCCAAAGCTAAAGACGGATCTTCTTTCATCATGGCTAAAATTTGGAATATGCCTATAGAATGATAGTCGAAGTCAGCTTTATCTTCCAACCTCTCTAGAATATTCGAGGATGCTACAGTCTTAAATAACCGCTCTATCCCCTCATTTTCAAGTTTTTCATAGATTTTCCTTGCCTGAGACATTACCATAAACTCTTTTCCGAAAATCCTCCTCCACTCAACTTCATACTCTCTTAGGGCTGATGGGTCGTTGAGAAGCAAACTATTTGATACTGCTCTTCCAGCTAACAATCCACCCATACCACCAGTGAATATGCCACCACCAGTAGTAGGCTTCGTCTGACCTGCTGCATCTCCCACAACCACTATATTGCCATGAATGAAATTCTCTGATGCACCGCCTACATAGATGGGGGATACTATCTTCTTGATCACCGTTGCTTTATGATCTTTTACGAAACCGTCAAGAAATTTTATAGGGTTCATCCCCTTGCCCGCAACCCCCAATCGGGCAATACCATCATCCAACGGGATCACCCATGTGAAAAATCCGGGAGCAACTCTATTATCTAGATAAAGTTCAACTCTATCTCTCTCGAACCAAGACCCATATACATCGTACTGGGCGGCTTGTAAAAATCCAGATTGGCGACCATGCTTTAGTGATGAGATTCCCCTTGCATCGACCAAGATCTTAGCCGATCTCTCATGCCTTTCAGTCTCAACTTTCACTAATTTATCTTCGGCTTTGATACTCGATACTCTCTGTCCCACCTCGATGAGAGCGCCATATCTCTCTGCAATGTGTGCAAGCTCTCTATCAAACTCCCTCCTATCCAGCACGATGACCCTCTGCTTTGTAGCTTCAACCTCAACCTTTGAACCAAGGGGGGAGTAGACGACCGCCCCTTTGATCTCATTTTTGACGATCTTTCTGCTTGGGAATAAGCCCAAGGATGTCAGCGCTTTTACGCTGATAAGACCTCCACACTTCTCAGGGATTCCTATCTCAAGGTCTTCTTCTAAGACAGTAACTCTTAGACCTGAAGCGGCGATCTCCCTTGCAGTCACCAGACCGCATACACCGCCTCCAGCTACGATAACATCAACTACTTCCAAAGCACCTTCATTCTGTTTGTTATATGTCTGATTAATCCCTTTCTATAATTCTTTACATCAACTGAAAAATATCAAGCCATATATAATCGTGTGGCGTATCTTTTTTGAGAATTGGGTGTCGATCTAAAAGATATCATAAAGAAAGAAAAGTTATCCTTGGGTGATCTATCAGGGAGAACGCTCGCAATAGACGCCTACAATGCGCTCTACCAGTTCCTATCTGTCATAAGGGGCAGGTGGGGAGAGCCTTTGATGGATAGACAGCGAAGGATAACAAGCCATCTGAGTGGCTTATTCTACCGCAACATAAATTTCTTGGAGAAAGGGATAAAGCTGGTCTACGTCTTTGATGGGAAACCGCCAGAGTTGAAGGAGGAAGAGATAGAGAGAAGAAGGGAGGTCAAAAGAGAGGCTACCGTAAAATATGAGGAGGCTTTGAAGGCTGGAAGGGTTGAAGATGCAAGGAAGTATGCCCAGAGTACATCTCAACTGAAGAGCATGATGGTTGAAGATACAAAGAAGTTGCTAAGTTTGATGGGTATAGCTTGGGTGCAGGCTCCATCGGAGGGTGAAGCCCAGGCAGCTCATATGACAGCGAAGGGAAAAGTCTGGGCTGCGGTATCTCAAGACCATGACTCTCTGCTCTTTGGAGCAACGAGGCTTGTAAGAAACTTGACCATATCTGGAAAGAGAAAACTCCCTGGAAAGAATGTGCACATAACTATCGAGCCTGAAATGATAGAACTTGATCAGATACTCGAAGACCTTGATATAACAAGAGAGCAACTCATCGATATAGGCATCCTCATAGGGACAGACTTCAACCCTGATGGTTTCAAGGGGATAGGGCCAATAAAGGCTTTAAAGTTGATCAAGAATTATATTAAATTGGAGAGTATTCCTGACGTGCAGAAAGAATTGGCAAGCATCGACTATCAGACGATCAGGGAGATCTTCCTAAAGCCGGATGTCACGGATTCTTTCGAGTTAAGGTGGGGGAAGCCAGATGATGAAGCGATAGCCGACTTTTTATGCCATGAAAGAGATTTTTCTGAAGCAAGGGTCAGGTCTGCCATGGATAGGCTGGAAGTTATTGAGAGGAAAAGGTCCGAAACTCTGGAGAGGTGGTTCTCTTGAAGGGAGAAAGAGACTATTCGCTTTTAAGAAAGAGGATGGTCGAGAGGCTTATGAGGGAGAAGATAATCAAGTCGAAAGAGGTTGAAAGGGCGTATCTTACCGTCCCTCGTGAAGAGTTCGTCTGGCCCGACACAAAGAGTCTGGCTTATGAAGACACCCCTTTACCTTTAGGTAGAACTGGACAGACGATCTCAGCACCACACATGGTAGCCATCATGCTGGAAGAGTTCGATCTTAAACCGGGGTTAAAAGTCTTGGAGATAGGAACGGGAAGTGGTTATAACGCAGCTCTTATGGCCGAAATCGTCCGACCGACCGGAAAAGACTCCATAAATCAGGGTCACGTAATTACTGTAGAGAGAGTTCCTGAGTTGATAAAATTCGCTAAGGACAACTTCGATAGGACTGGTTACTCTGACAGGATAGATGTAGTACTTGGCGATGGTACTTTGGGCTATCCTGAGAGGAGTAAGGAGATGCTATATGACAGGATCATGGTGACTGCCGCAGCACCTCACATACCTTACTACCTAAAGGCTCAATTGAAGATAGATGGGATAATCCTCGCACCTGTGGGGGATACTTTCATGCAGACCCTTGTCAAATCAACGAAGCTTGAGGGAGGGAAGATGAAGACCGAGGAGGTCTGTGGTTGCATGTTCGTTGCCTTGATCGGAGAGGATGGTTTCAGGCTTTGAATTCATCTAAAACTGAGATCGTCATCTTTCCTTTAGTTTCCTTTTTATGTAAGATCGAGACTATATATCTGGGGAGGTCGATAGCTGCCCTATCAGATCTTATAGCCAGAGTCCTAGGGCAGATGTAGCTACTCTTCCTAACCACTATATCCCTCTCATCGGTCAGCGTCAGTGATGGATGACCTTGGGCATTAACTTCAAAGGTATAATTGCCTAAACAGATGGTGATCTTTATAGGAACATCTTTGGTCATACGCCTCTTTACTTCATCGTCTATATCTATGCAGGATTTGTTCGCCTTTACACCTATTACGCAGTCCCCTCTTAGAGAGAGGTCTTCCTCTTTTGTGATCTCAAATGTGGTCTTATGTGTGGCTCTTATCGATGGATGGCCAAAGAATTCTATAACTTCTATCCCCTTGATCTTACTATCAAGACTTTTCATAAAGATCATATCTTTCGTCTTACTTCTGTTGTGATATACGGGCTTCAGAGATCAGATCGGTCAAAACTGAAAAGGCGGCACCAACGTCTTCCATCTTCACTATCATGATCGTATCGGTGAAGCAACTCGTTGTATCGTAGATGTTTATCCGCCTTCGGAAGATCTGGTTGTAAAAAGTGGCTATGCAACCCGGAGTTTCGGTGATCTCTAAAGGGCTACGCATGATTATTGCTGCAAGGTTCGTCTTCTCCTCCAGCATATCCTCCTTCTTGAACAATGAGTAAATTTCATGGAACAATTTTTGGTCGAAGATGAGCGTTATGGCAGATATGCTCTCTGATACTTGAAGAAATTCTTCCTGATAGTCTGCCAATAGCTTCCTTGTAGTTGAAAGGCTTCTTCTCGTCTTCTCTATCGAGAGCTTGGCTACATCTGTCCTGACGTTTATAACGCTATTGGCGATTACCCTTCTCACATCTTCGAAGAAACGGCTATACGATCTCCTTGTCCTCTTAACAGCTGTGATTACACTCTGGAGGTTGACCGTTCTCTGCAAGTTCTCCTCGACTTTGGGCTTTATCATCCTTGCTATAGCGCTGAGGTTCCCATATTCTCTTCTAAGGGCATCTTGAAGAGCGACATCATTTTCTATGATCACTCTGACAGCCTTAGATACAGACTCCGATCTTGATAGAGCGCTTGTATGAAGTACGGGTGCGGCGTTATCCTTCATTCTTCCTTTTTCATTAATCTTGGTCATATTAAACTAATAATGGTCAAATTAGACCAAAAAATATAAAAGTATTTCGGGAGGAATCGTTTCATACGTCGATGGAGCAAGAGATGGACCTGAGTAATGATATTAAATGTAGAGGTGGGGGGTGGTAGAGCTGACTGAGAAGATCGTTCTGGCATATTCTGGTGGACTCGATACATCGGTTTCGGTAAAGTGGCTTCAAGAGAAGTTCACGGCTGATATAATCACTGTGACAGTCGATGTTGGTCAGAAAGACGATTTTAAGGAGATCGAAAGAAGAGCTAAAGAAACAGGGGCGATCAGACATTACCTTATAGATTCAAAAGAAGAGTTCGTAAGAGATTATATATTCCCGTCGATCAAGGCTAACGCATTATACCAATCGAAATACCCATTGAGTACTGCCCTTTCTAGACCTCTCATAGCATCTAAGCTCGTGGAAGTAGCTGAGAAGGAAGGAGCTTCTGCTGTAGCCCATGGTTGCACAGGAAAGGGGAACGATCAAGTCAGGTTCGAAGTAACCATAAGATCGTTGAATCCAGAACTCAAGATAATAGCACCAGTCCGTGAGTGGAACCTAAGCCGTGGTCAAGAGATCGAGTATGCAAAGGAGCATGGTATAAAGATCGAGCCTAAAAAATCGATCTTCAGCATAGACCAGAACTTGTGGGGGAGGTCTATCGAGGGGGGTTCGATAGAAGATGTTGAAACAGAGCCGCCTTTAGAAGCATTCGAGTGGGTAAAGCCAGTAGATGAAGCGCCAGAAGAAGCAAAATACATGGATATAGAGTTTGAGAAGGGAGTGCCCGTATCTGTGGATGGTGAGGAGAAAGAGCCTGTTGATCTCATATATTACATCAACCAAGTTGCAGGGATGCATGGCATAGGTATAATCGATCATATCGAAGATAGACTGGTTGGGATAAAGTCCCGTGAGATTTATGAGTGCCCTGCAGCTTTATGCCTTATCGAGGCTCACAAGGATATCGAGAAGCTCGTATTGACTCGCCATGAGCTCTTCTTCAAGGAGATCGTCGACTCCCAGTGGGCATGGCTTGTCTATTCAGGTTTATGGCTCGATCCTCTGAGAGACGGCCTTGATGCTTTCATCAATGTGACCCAAGAGAGAGTGAAAGGCAAGGTGAAGATGAAGCTCTATAAAGGCAATTTCAGAGTTGTAGGCAGGTCTTCGAGATATTCTTTGTACGATCTTAACCTTGCGACTTATGGGATATCATCCAAATTCGATCAGTCACTTGCTCAAGGTTTCATAGAGCTCTGGGGTCTGCCCAGCCGTATAGCCCATTCGATATCCAAGATGAAAAAGGATCGGAAATGAGGTGGATGTATTGGACATATTGAGGGGAGAGAGATTGTCAGAATTTTCTGATGAGGCTGCGAAATACACTTCATCTATCGACAGTGATAAGTTACTAGTTTCACCTACGATAAAGATCAACAAAGCACACATGCTCATGCTTGTTAAGAAGGGGATAGTCGATCCAAGGGAAGGTTTTAGTTGCATCAAAGCTCTCGAAGAAATCCCTGAAGATATGGAGATGGATCCAAAGCTCGAAGATGTCCACATGAACATCGAAGCCTTGGTCGTGAAGAAAGTGGGAGAGATGATCGGTGGGCAGCTCAACCTAGCCAAGAGTAGAAACGATCAGGTCGCTACAGCGATAAGGATGACCTTAAGGGAATTCATATTAGACATAAGCTCAGCCATTATTCGGCTAAGGGAGGCGATCCTCCAAAAGTGTAAAGAGCATCTAGATACGGTTATGCCGGGCTACACCCACTTACAGCATGCCCAGCCTGTTACACTTGCCCACCATCTTCTTGCCTACCACGATTCATTGATGAGAGATGAAGAGCGTCTGATGGGAGTTTATGAACGTGTGAACCTGAGCCCTATGGGAGCTTGTGCATTGGCTACTACAGGCTTTGACATCGACAGAGAGATGGCATCTGAGCTCTTAGGCTTTGATGGATTGGTCGAGAACTCTATAGATGCAGTAAGCACAAGGGATTTTGCAGTAGAAGCAATATCGGACCTTGCCATACTTATGACAGACCTGAGCAGATTTGCAGAAGAACTGATCTTTTGGAGCAGTCATGAATTCTCCATAGTTGAGATGCCAGATGAGTATGCATCTACGAGCAGTATAATGCCACAGAAGAAGAACCCTGTGGTGGTGGAACTTGTCCGTGCCAAAACTTCTAATGTTTATGGCAACCTATCGGCTTCTCTATCTATCTTGAAGGCTCTGCCTTACAGCTACAATCTCGACTTACAAGAGCTGACACACCACATATGGGATGCATGTCAGACTGCTCTATCAACGATCGATATATTCTCCCGTATGCTTGAGAAGATGAAATTTAATAGAAAAAGACTTCTTGAGCTTGCCCAGAGTGAAATGTCAACAGCAACAGAGCTGGCAGATACGATCGTCAGAGAGCAGGGCATCCCCTTCAGAACTGCCCATAGGATAGTAGGTGTGCTCGTCCGAAGAGCTTTGACAGATGGCAAGAGCCTTGATCAGGTAGTTAAAGAAGATTTGTACGAAATCGTAAAAGTGACGACTGGAAAGAGTCTACACATCTCTGATGAGGTCTTGCAAAAAGCTCTTGACACCACCGAAAATGTCAAGATAAGATCGATAAGAGGGGGACCGAGCCCGAAGGAGGTCTCAAGGATGTTAAAGGAGAGAGGTAATGCTTTAAAAAATTATAACTGGGTCTCTAAAAAGAGAGAGGCGCTGAAGGTTTCAGATGATAGGTTGGCTGAAGAAATCTCAAAATTAAAGGAAGTGGTCGATGTATGAAGACGAAGTGTCTGGAATGTGATGGAGATATAGAGTTACCGGAAGATGTGATAGAAGGCGAGATAGTTACGTGTCCCGACTGTGGACTCGATTACGAAGTCTCTGAAGTAACGCCCAAGGGAGTATATTTGAAAAAGGCAGAAGAGATAGGAGAGGATTGGGGAGAATAAGGTATTGGGGAGAAGCATAGGGCTAGTGTTTGACAGGATACGCTGGGAAGAAAAGGCGATCATAGAGAGGAGCAAAAAGAGAGGGTTGAAGATGAAGCTCTCAAACGCAAAGACCCTCTGCTTACATGCCCAGAGTCAAGAAGATTTCAAGGCTATCTTCGGGGATGCCGTCCTACAAAGGTGTATAAGTTACTTTAGAGGCTTCCACATCACTGCCTTTTTGGAGAGTAAGGGTATAGATGTAATAAATCCATCAGGAGTAGCCCAGATATGTGGGAACAAGGTTTTGAGTACATTGGCTCTATTGGAAGCTGGAGTGCCAACACCTGAAACTTTCATCGCTTTTTCAGAAGAAGGGGTATTCAAGGCCCTCAAGGAGATAGGCTATCCGGCTGTTCTGAAGCCCATAATAGGCAGCTGGGGAAGGTTGGTTGCACCCCTTAAAGACAAGGATACGACAGAGGCCATAATAGAGTCGAGAGAGCTTTTGAGCAACCCCCTTCATAAGATATATTATATCCAAGAGATGGTGAGCCGGCCGCCAAGGGACATAAGGACGGTAGTCGTTGGTGATAGAGTGGTAGCCTCTGTTTATAGATATTCGTCTAAAGAGGATTGGAGGACGAATGTAGCGAGGGGGGGAAGAACCGAGCCCTGCCCTCTGACGAAGGAGGTCGAAGATGCTGTGTTGAAGGCTGCAGAGGCTGTTGGAGGAGGGATTTTGGGAGTGGATGCTATGGAAAGTCCAAGAGGAATTTTAGTCCATGAGGTAAACAACACAGTAGAGTTTAAAGGCGCCATGGCTGCTGGTGCAACGGACATACCTGAAGAGATCTTAGATTATGCTATAGAATTGGTGAGAAGATAAGATGAAATTGAAAGTTGGAATAGTGGGAGCTTCTGGGTATGTAGGAGGGGAGCTGCTAAGGATACTTCTCTTCCACCCTCAAGTCGAAGTCACATGTGTAACTTCAAGACGCTATGTAGGAGATTACGTACACCATGTCCACTCGAACCTTAGGAGCATAACAGACCTCAAGTTCATCGACCACAACTCAGAAGAGATAGCAGATAAGTGTGATCTCATCTTCTTCTCCTTACCTCATGGCTCATCTGTAAAGATGATTCCAGACTATGTAGATATGGGAAAGAAGATAATCGATCTAAGCGCAGATTTCAGATTGAAGGATCGTGAAGATTATCCAAAGTGGTATGGGTACGAGCACCCTTTCCCTGACTTGCTCAAGAAGTTCGTCTACGGAGTTCCAGAACTTCATCGTGAAGAGATAAAGAATTCATCTTTGATAGCCTGCCCTGGTTGCATGGCAGTTGCCTCTATCCTCCCTTTAGCACCTCTCATAAAGAGCAATCTAATAGAGAAGGACAGGATAGTTGTGGATGTCAAGATAGGCTCATCAGGGGCGGGGGCTGCTCCTTCGCCAGCAACTCATCATGCTATTCGCTTTGGAGTGATAAGACCATATAAGCCAGTTGGCCACAGACACACAGCAGAGATCGAGCAGGAACTCGGTCTTCTTTCAGAAGGTAGTGTGAAGATCGCTATGTCGGCCCATGCAGTCAATATAGTAAGAGGCATCTTGGCAACTTGTCATACATTCACGTTCAACCATCTGACCATTCGTGATTTATGGAAGATTTACAGAGGCTTTTACCAAGGAGAGCCCTTCATAAGGCTCGTGAGAGATATGAAAGGTCTCTACAAGCTTCCTGATCCAAAGGTCGTAATAGGCTCTAACTATTGTGATATAGGGTTCGAGACAGACGAACATATCAATAGAGTTGTCGTCTTTTCGGCCACAGATAACTTGATGAAGGGGGCGGCGGGGACTGCTGTGCAGAACATGAATATAATGCTGGGCCTCGATGAAAAGACAGGTTTACAAAGTCCAGGGTTACACCCGGTATGAGAGAAATGGTCATAGTAGTGAAGATAGGGGGAAGCATTTTAGAAGAAGGGATGAACCCTACGATATTGAAAGACCTAAAGGATGCTTTTATCCAGCAGAGGCTCTTGCTCGTTCATGGAGGCGGAGACCAGGTTACAGAGATAGCAGAGAAGTTAGGGAAGCCCCAGAAATTCGTCGTCTCACCTGGAGGCGTCAGAAGCCGGTATACAGATTGGGAGACTGTAGTTATCTTCACGATGGTCATGGTTGGCAAGATAAACAAGGAGATAGTCACTGCACTGCATAAGGCTGGAATAAAGGCGATTGGACTTTCAGGAGTGGATGCCTCTGTCATAAGAGCTGAGCGAAAGAAGAGACTGATAATCATAAACGAGAGAGGAAGGAAGATGGTGATCGACGGAGGCTATACGGGAAAGATCAAAGAAGTAAATTCCGATCTGTTGAACCTCCTCCTCGAGAAAGGTTACATGCCTGTCATAGCACCTATAGCAGTAGGAGATGAGGGAGAGTTACTGAATGTGGATGGGGACAGAGCAGCGGCCTATATAGCAGGGGGTATCAGAGCAGACAAGATCATCTTTCTCACAGATGTTCCAGGAGTACTTAGGGATGGCAAGCCTATATCGAAGATGAGTGTTCTGGAAGCTAAAGAAATTATGCCAAAGATAGGTTTTGGCATGGAGAAGAAAGTTCTGGCTTCTTTAGAGGCTGTAAGCATGGGTGTGAAGGAGAGCATCATAACATCGGGGCTCATAGACGAGCCTATAAAGTTGGCAATCGAGCACAAGAGTGGTACGGTGATATACTCTGGATGAAAAGACCGTAAAGGAGATCGAGGACAAGTATCTTGCCAAAGTTTACGAGAAATTACCAGTAGTCATAGTAAGGGGAAAGGGGGCTATCCTTTGGGATATAGATGGAAAGGAGTACATAGACTGCATGGGGGGCTATGGCGTTGCGATAGTTGGACACTGTAACCCATATGTAGTAGATGCAATAAAAGAGCAGTCAAAGAGGCTCATCATATGTCACGGATCGATATATAATGATGTAAGAGCCGACCTGCTTGGAAAGATCAGCAAGATCTCGCCCAAAGGGTTGGACGAAGTTTATCTTTGTAACAGCGGTGCCGAATCCGTTGAGTGTGCCTTAAAACTGGCTCGCAAATATTCTGGAAGACCCGAAGTAATAGCCATGACAAGGAGTTATCATGGTAAGACTTTAGGAGCACTATCAGCAACTTGGAACAAGAAGTATCGCTCAGAATTTGAGCCATTGGTTCCAGAGATAAAGTTCACTCCGTTTGGGGATGCAGAAAAAGTGAGAGAGGCTGTAACAGATAAGACTGGTGCGATCATAGTAGAGCCTGTACAAGGAGAAGGAGGGATACATGTGGCACCCGATGGATTCTTAGAGGAACTTAGAGAGATCTGTTATGAGAGAGACATCTTACTTATCTTCGATGAAGTTCAGACAGGGTTTGGAAGGACTGGCAAGATGTGGGCATGTGAGCACTGGAACGTTATTCCAGATATAATGTGCTTAGCAAAGGGGATGGGAGGAGGGTTACCATTAGGGGCGACTTTAGCCAAAGAAGAGGTCATGTCAGCATTTAAGGTTGGAGATCATACAAGCACACTTGGCGGCAATCCTCTATCGTGCGCTGCTGCATGTGCAACCATAGACTACATATTGGAGGAGAATCTGGTCGAAAGATCTGTAAAGTTAGGAGCAGTCTTTAGAGATGGATTGGAGAGGCTAAAGATGAAGTATCATATAGTTCGTGAAGTCAGAGGGTTGGGCCTGATGTTGGGCATGGAGTTAAGGTTCGATATTCGGAACATCTTGATGAGAGGGGTTGAAGAAGGGGTGATCATGCTCTATTCAGGCAGAAACGTCTTGCGTTTTCTACCGCCTTTGGTCATAAGTGAAGTTCAGATTCATAAAGCGATCGATACACTCGACTCATTGATATCCGAAGAGGAGAATCTAAGAATAGGGAAATCCTGACTATAAATATCTTAACATGATAAAATTTCTAGCTTTATGGTATGAGTACGGCTCTGCCTTCTATCTCGCTGTACTTCAGCCTTCTCAGAGCCTCATTTGCTTCTTCTAATCCATAGGTCTCCACTGTAGTATGAATCTTCCCATCTGCCGCTATCTCAAGGACTTCACGCATATCCTGCCTTGAGCCTATGATTGTCCCCTTGATGGTCTTCTCTTTAAAGTATTGGAAATTTCTGATATTTCCAGAGACTCCTAAGATGGTTATACCCCCAGGTTTTGTAACATTTACTGCTTGGTTTATGGCTTTGTCTGATGGAGCGAAGACTATGGAAGAGTCGGCATAGCCTATGCCCCTAAAATATCTTACAATATCCTCCTCTGGAGAAATCACAGAGTGGGCGCCAAGTCTAGATGCAAGTTCTAGATGCCTCTCGTTTCTGCTTACAGCCACTACTTTGGCACCCCAGAGCTTTGCTATCTGTAGCGCTACATGTCCAACTCCTCCTATACCGAATATTGCAACTATCTTACCAGGCGCAGCATTACTATACTTGACGGCTCTGTAAGCCGTCACACCAGGACAGAAGAGGGGGGCAGCCTCTGAGTCACTTAATCTGTCTGGCACTTTATAGACGAAGCGAAATGGGATTTTGATATACTCTGCATAGCCTCCATCGACATCTTGACCTGTTATCTTCCTACTTGGGCATATATTTTCTCTTCCAGTCAAACAGTACTCGCAAACACCACAGGCATGGTATAGAGGCTGAATGCCGACCCTGTCCCCAATCTTCAAACCTATAACGTCTCTGCCGGTGGACTCTATTACACCTACAATTTCGTGACCCGGTATTATGGGCAACTTAGAAGGGATGTTACGGCCTACCCAGTCCCCTTCGATCATGTGAAGATTTGAGCGGCATACACCACAAGCCCTAACTCTCACCAATATCTCTTCTTCATCGATGACAGGGTTATTAAGAGAGGACGATTTTAAGGGCTTGCTCTCTATTGGCCCGAGTCTGTCAAGTAGCATAGCCTTCAAGAATTCTCAAGCCAATTCCAACAGTTCAACTGGTCATAAGCTTTACGTTGTTAAGAGAAT
>JACGUG010000082.1 GCA_024256285.1 archaeon | reverse complement strand
AGGATTTCATTTACAATTGAAGGCCTTGAAGAATTTGTCAAGAGCAGACGTCAATTGCCATCCTGCTGTGATGGTCTCCTTTTCTAAAAAAGATAGTTTTTACGATCTCGTTGAGAGAATCAAGGAGATCGATAGCCAAATTGTAAGTAAAATCGAGATTGAAGAGCTTATCTTGTATAACAGAGTTGCTGAGAGGATAAAGAAGTATGGGTTAAAACCCTTTATTTCACATCATCCGCAGAGGGTTCTAAAAGAGTTGACCTAAAAAGGCTCTTAATTTATGAACTTATAAAATCTTTGATTCAGTTCCTAAAATGAATTTATAAACTATAGGTATGTTGCTTAATTTTTTATTTGATCATTTTATCTTACCAAGTTGGTTCTGATAACTTTTAGGGATATGGAGGCTAAATTCATATTTTTGGCGTTACACATGAGGTTGTACAAATACATAAGTATCTTGCAGAAGACTCTAACTTTGCCTAATTCATATTCACGAAAGATTGGTGTTTAAAATGGATGCAGAACAGATGTTTAAGGTCATCATCGTACATCTGATTCTTTCTAAGAGACCTGAGAAAGCACTCGAACTCATCAGCAAGCACTATGGTGTCGAAGTACCCAAGTTGAAGGTTGGCATGCCCAAAAGACATAGGAAAGTTTTAGGATGCTACGTTGCGAAAACCAAAACTATTCATATCTCAAACCAAGACGCATTATGTAATCCATATGTGATACTTCATGAATTTTACCATCACTTGAGAACACATGACGGAGTACATAGAGGCACTGAAAAATACGCCAACAAATTCTCAAAAGATTACATAGATGTGTATAAAGAGTATTTTCACAATCGTTCAATACGACCATGAAGATAAATATCTGAATATTTAGGAGTGAATATGATGAGTGAAGAGATTAAGTTTAGACCGATAGGTTACGTGAAGACCGATTCAGACGAAGACCTGATAAAAGTAGATAGGGAGAAAGTTGTATCTAAAGTAATTTTATTTGAAGAATTCACTGAAGCGTTAGATGGTGTAGAGGACTTCTCACATCTATTCATCATCTTTCACCTACACAAAGTTGTTGCTGGGAGATCGGCATTAAAAGTCCATCCAAGAAGAAGGTCGGACCTCCCTTTAGTCGGAGTCTTCGCAACAAGGTCCCCTTACAGACCAAATCCTATAGGTCTGACACTGGTCGAACTTATAGAGAGAAAGGGGAATATTGTAAAGGTAAAGGGTCTAGATGCGATAGACGGCACTCCTGTAATAGACGTAAAGCCCTACTTTCCTCCTGATGCAGCCTTAGAGGTTCGCACCCCAGAATGGTTGATGAAGCTTCGTAGAATGAATTCTTGATAGATCAGATGAGTCTGAAGTCTTCCTTGATGGTTGTCAAGACTAGATGTGTATTCGTCCTCTCCACGAAGGGCATCCTCAGAATTGACTTTGTGAATCTGCTCAACTCCTCCCTGTTATGGAATTTGGCTATTATGATGGCGTCAGTCAGACCTGTTATATCGTAAACAGCGCATATATTCGCCAACTTCGCTATCTCTCTCTCCATCTCAAGAAGCTTACCTTTAGAGACCGTTACTTCGGTAACCACTGTGAGCTCGTATCCAAGCTTCTCGTGATCCAGTATCACAGAGTACCCCTTTATCACCCCCTCCTTCTCCATCTTCTTTGTTCTAGAGAGCACTGTCCCCACAGCCACGCCTATCCTGCTGGCTATCTCCCTGAAAGAGAGTCTCCCATCCTTCAGATACTCGGATAAGATCTTCCTGTCTATATCATCGAGCAAGATTATCTAACCTCGGTATCTTATACACGATCGGATATTTAAATTGCACAAATATGCATTAAAATTAGGAATCTTAGTACACACAAATTTAAAGACTGAACAGATCATTCATTCTCTCCCCTGCTCCCACTCATTGTTCCACTTTCTACAGATATAGTAACTGATTCTCCAAAAACCAACCGATGGAGGCTTTTGGGGTATATCGAAGATATTCCTCATGTAGACGTAAAGGGTTCTTCTGCTCCTATCATCCCATACAGGAACATTCCTCTGAACGAATCCCAGACCTATCAGATCTCTAAGTATCGTCATGTAGAAGTTCCTTCTGCTGTACTTGAAGGGGATGCCTTTGTTAGAGAACTTCCCGTCTTGAAGGGCATCTGCGAAGTTGCTTACAGCGTTCTTGGTTGCCTGTCCACCTCTCTCCTTCAGCCAGTCTAAGAATATCCTTGCAGCTATCCTCGTCTTTTTATTTGGAAAGATTATCTCCAAGACGTCCCTTGCTGAGAGGACCCCTTCTTCAGAAAGATCTAACTTCATAGCTATAGGATTCCCACTGAATAGATTTGTAGATGGGATATAAATGCCTCACTTGCCAAGCCCAAATTCCTCATGGATGGCCCTTACCGCTTCCTCGCCATCACTTTCCTTCACAGCAAAGGAGATATTCACCTCAGACGATCCTTGTGAGATCATTATCAGGTTTACCCCCCTGCGTGATACAGCGCCGAAGACCCTACTCGCAACCCCTGGTGTGCCTTTCATACCCGCCCCTACTATGGCTACTATACAGACTTTCTCTTCAGCTGTAACTTCACGTATAGTCCCTTGACCGAGCAGAGCTATTTCTAATTCACTGATAGCCTTCTCTAGTTGGCTCCTTTTTATGATGAAGGAGATATCGGCTTCAGAAGCACTCTGAGAGATCATAAGGATGTTCACATTATTCTTCCCTAGAACATCGAAGATCCTTGCAGCGGTGCCAGGCGCTCCTACCATCCCAGCTCCGCTGACGTTCACCAATGAGACGTCTTTTATGAGGCTGACTGCCTTGACGATCTCTCCTTCCTTTATCTTAAGTTCGTTTACTATAGATGTCCCAGGATTCGTTGGGTTGAAGGTATTCTTGATCCTCACACGAATCCCTTCCGTCATGGCTGGTTCTAAAGCTCTAGGATGAAGACCTTTTGCACCGAAGACAGCCATCTCTATGGCTTCTTGAAATGATAGATCGGGTATCGTCTTCGCCGATGGCACGATCTTAGGACTGGCTGTCATCATTCCATCGACGTCTGTCCAGATCCAGATCTCATCAACGCCCAAGGCAGCTCCTATAATTGTGGCTGAGCAGTCCGATCCACCTCTGCCCAAGGTAGTTATGAAACCCTCCTGAGTAGAAGCCATGTAACCCGTTACTACAGGGATTACGCCTCTATCTAACATAGGCTCTAGTTTCTGCCTTACTCGATGCTTTGTAAGGTTGATCAAGGGTCTAGCCTCCCCATAATTAGAGTCTGTTACTATTCCAACCTCTTTCCCTGATAAGCAGACAGCATCGAGCCCTATATCACGGAGAGCTCCCCACAATACAGGAGCAGATAATCTCTCACCAAAGGATAGAACATAGTCCAATGACTTGAGAGTAAGCTCGCCAAGATAGGCGATGCCTGTCAAGACCTTCTCGAGCTCTTCAACATTACTTTTGATGATGCTTACTAAATCCTCCTTTAAAGAACCGGTCTGGATAGCATCATCAACGATATCAAGATGCCTCTCTTTTATCTTATGGATGAAATCATGAACATAATTCAGGTTGCCCTTCTTTGCCTTATCAGAGGCTTCAAGTAACTGATCTGTTACACCAACCAAAGCTGAAACAACTACGACGATCCTATCCCCTTGGTTGGAGAAGTCTGAAGTTATCTTGGCAACTCTTTTTACACAGTTGCCATCGGCTACAGAGGACCCCCCGAACTTCATGACTAGATTCATATCTTCCCATCAACTGTGAAATCAGCCTTGTTGATAAGTTTAGTGTATTCAGCTGAAGCTCTTCTTTAGAGTCGTCAAAGATCGATGACTGAATCGATTATCATCAAAGTATAAGATAAATAAATAAATAAATAAATAAATAAATAAATAAATAAATAAATAAATAAATAAATAAATAAATAAA
>JACGUG010000081.1 GCA_024256285.1 archaeon | reverse complement strand
CGGTCATGGGAGAGAGAACCAGCCTAGCCGATAACGCAACTATAAACTCCACCCGTATAGCTCAGATAGGCAGATTATTATTGTCGAACGAGACTGAAGCAAAGGAGATCATAGACCAGCTCAGATGGGACCCAAGCACAGGAGAGCATAGACCAGCTTATGTGGCGACCCTTTTTTCGGCTATAAAGTGGGAAGAAGAGGAAGGAGTTTTAAAATGTGGGATTGGGGGATTCCCGCCGTATCTTTTATCGTTGGGGGGAGATGAGGGAAAGATAAGCTGGTTTGCTGCAATCCCAGGACTCGACGTCTCTCAATATATTGGTACTGATGGCTTGCCTACTGAACACTTCTGGGAGAATACTTTGTTGGGCAAGATGTTCCCGTTAGATTACGATAAGGAATTATCAGAGACCCTCAGCTACCAGTATAACATGCCGATTCAAGCGGGCAATTACACTATAAAGTACCCTCAAGATAGCAACGGTCTTTTGAGGCTCGCCTTCGCCTCCTCCTTCGATAATTATGCTCAAGTCTTGGTGTATCAAGTTGTAGATTAGTTTCGCTCATTACCTCATGCCATAATCACAAAGAAACTACAGCTTTAAATTTGAGTAAAACTCTGTCAATATTACATTGTAACAGCGGTGAGTAAAATCCTTTATGAAAAAGAAGGAAGATGATGAGATATTAATTAGGGATATGACCATAGACGATCTGCCAAAGGTGTTTCACATAGGTGAAGAAATCTTCACCAGCAAGAGATTTCCCCTGATGTATAGGACTTGGGATTCCTTCGAAATCACTTCTCTATATACAGGAGATGCAGAATTTTGTGTCGTGGCTGAAAGGAAGGGAAGGGTGGTAGGGTTTGCCATGGCTACATTTATAGAAAAATCCCGTTCAGCTTGGAAGTATGGATATGTGGCTTGGCTCGGAGTAAGGAAGAGGCATCATAGGCACAAAGTTGGGGCAAAATTATATCGGGAAATTGAAAAGAGGCTGAGAGAGGATGGGGCGAGGATGATAATCGTGGACACCGAACAGGGGAACGTTGAAGCAATCAATTTCTTTAAAAAGATGGGTTTCGATGCAATCAGAAAGCATATCTGGATGACAAAGACATTTAAGTGAATTCTTTTCAAGATATAATGTCTTATTCAGTTTTTTCTAAGTATCTATCCCTGACCCTGTATAGGGCATATCTATCATCGATGGAGAACTTGGCAGGATGAGGGGATACTGTTAAGTTTTTGCATTTTGGACATTTCTTTTGTAAAGTATAAGTGTTACAAGCTGGGCATTTTTTTAAAAGTTTCTTCAAAGAGCATCATTTCTCCCTCTTAAAAGAGAAGCGTCCTCCCCTCTTTTCCATACTCTTGTTTACCTTTTGGATGCTGGCGTTTAATACCTTCTCAGCGATCTTATAGTTCTCAGCCTCTACATTTATCCTATACCTTGGTGCACTCAGATACCTTATCTTGACTTTAGCCTCTTCATCTATGTTTTTGATATTCGATAAAGCCGACTTTATTATTTCTATACCATTGGGCAAGTCCGACCTTAGCTCCATTATCCCACAAATCCTGACAGTTGGAATGGTCACCTTTTCTTTTGCTATCGCCTCTAAAGTCGGAGAGTAATCTTGTGGCAGACCCAGCTTCTGAAGAACACCGATACCCTTTTTCGATACCTGCTCTACAGCATCGTATAAAGTTTCAAATTCCTCCATCAAAATCTCCCTGTACTTCTTACTCGTCTCTTCATCAAGATTTAACTTACTTTCTACAAGAGCCAATATGCTGTTCGCTTTTTCATCCTTCTTTACAGCCATTAGCTTCTCTCTCTTCTCTTCACCAGTAACCTGTCTCAAGGATAGGTCGATCTCCTTCCTAGATTCGCTGATCCTTATGACCTTGAGGACCTTCTTTTGTCCCGCCCTCACATACCTTTCTATATTTCTCACCCATCCAGTCGATATCTCAGATATGTGTAAAAATCCGTCCATGCCTCTATATTCATCCAGCGTCACGTAAGCACCATGGGATGTTATACGCCTGACAGTTGCCAGTACAAGTTCTCCTTCTTCAGGTAACTGAGACTCTACTTCCATTTCAATCTAACCTTTTCAATACAGTGCCAAAAATCTTGGCCCTACCGCCTGTCTTCTGAGCCAAAAGGCCCTCACATACTTTACACCTTATATCTATAGTCGACGATGAAAATACATTTTGCTCATTACCACAATTGGAGCATCTGACCAGAAGGAAGGCACTTCTAGGTTTGGGCACAGGTATCTTCTCTCTTTTCATAAAGATCGACCTTTATTGAGTTATCTCCATCTTCTTTAGTCTGATCCCGTATCTCACAATCTGATAGTTACAATCTTTGCACTTGAACTTTAATGTCTGCTTTTTCGTAGTCTTTGCACTTCTCTTTAACTCTGGGAATTTTTGCCCGCCATACCCTTTCTTATCCTCAGCATGCCTCCTCGAACCTAAAGCCATAGACCTCTCTTTGCCCTTCTTGTAGATGGCTACGCTATGAGCTGTATGGCGCTTGCAGCGGGGGCAGTAGGTCCTTATCTCCTTTGGAACTTTCAATCCATGAACCTCCTTATGGAACTTTGATGTCTTTCTGAGAATTCATAGTATATGAATTTAACCATTTTGAACTTATGGCTAAACCTCTAATTTTGATGGTTTGATAACAGAGCGAAAAGTTAATCTTGTTATTCGATCGATAAATCTTAATTCGACTACATACCAATATAGGTGAGTGGAGAATGGTCAAGATCAGGGCCCGTTGCCCATACAGCACTATGCCGAATAGGGACAAAGAATCGATCCCAGAGGGCTGTGGAGACTATCATGAATATGAGACGACTGAAGAGAATAAGGCTTACTGGGAAGGGTTGACCTTAGAGCAACAGGATGCTTTGATGTGGGAAGCATTTAGAACTTGTAAGGATATAAGAGTTGTAATAGAGTGTAGACGGTTGAGAAGACGGTAAATTAATAGCCTCTTTAACTTAACTCTTTAAAGCTCGTAGAATAGTATCTTATTTTGCCTCTCTCGAAAAAGGGGCGTTGATATGTATAAATTCATATCCAGAGCCGTTTAACTACTCGATTATGGATCTACTATCTTACTTCTTACCACAAGATACTGCCTTATCTCATACAAAGCTTGCTCAACAGTTAATGGGAGGGATTGGATTACCTCTCTGCCGATCGATCGATTTAGAAGTTTAAAAAGGCGAGTTATGGTAGGTGGCTCTAAACCCGTTTCTTCCATTACTTTAAAGTTGGAGAATACATCTTCTAGATAACCTTCGGCCAAAACCTTCCCTTTATCTAGGACATAAGCTCTATCAGCAACCATAGGGACGAAGTCGACATCATGGGTCGCAACAACGAGTGTGATCTCCCCTCCTTCATGTAACCTGTTTATCAGCCTTATCAACCCCACTCGGCTTTTTGGATCGAGATTTGCCGTCGGCTCATCCAAGATCAAGACATCGGGTTTCATAGCCAAGACTATGGCTATTGTAGCCTTCTTCTTCTCCCCGACGCTGAGATGGTGGGGTGCCTTCTCTTCATAGCCCTCCAACCCAACGATCCTTAAGGCATCCTTCGTCCTTCTTACCACTTCGTCATCATATAGACCCATGTTCAACAGACCGAATGTTATATCATCCCATAAAGTTGGGCAGAAGAGCTGGTCGTCTGGATCTTGAAAGACAAACCCAATCCTTGATCTTATCTCATGAAAATTTTCATCATCAGTAGGCATGCCAAGCACTTGCACAGCCCCTTTAGACGGCTTGAACAATCCATCGATCAACATAAGTAAAGTGGACTTGCCTGCGCCGTTCGATCCAAGAATCGCTACCCTCTCTCCCTCCAATACCCTTACGTTCACACCGTCTAATGCCACGAACCCGTCTGGATAAACGTATCTTACATCCTTCACATCTATAACCATCTCTGTCATTTTACACAACCCCTAGATACAAGTATTCTATAGATAAAACCATGATGCAGACCAGTATTGCAAAAGACCCGAAGATTATGTCCTTTCTGGCTATTCTCATTTTGCTGAGGGATCTTACACCTCCTTTATATCCCCTAGCCACCATGGCAAGGTAGACCCTCTCGCCCCTCTCATA
>JACGUG010000080.1 GCA_024256285.1 archaeon | reverse complement strand
ATTATTACCAAAAATCGCTTTAACATTGCCAGAATCAGCAGTAACGTTAACTAACAGTTTGTTGCCCACTGTTACATTTGTGATGGAAGGCGCTGCAACTCCCTCGTCTTGCTCGAATACAAACCTATAGATCAGGTTGCTATCATCAGTGAAATTTATGTCGAGGCCACCAGCTTTTATCGTCAAATTCAGATCGACGTAGTTTACTCCAGGCGCTTGTGTGGCGTTAAGAGAGTATTCAGTTCTAACTCTGGCTCCATCTACATAGATCGGAATGATGGGCCCAGAGATGATAGGCGCTACGAAAGCGTAGACTACACTGCTCAATAGAATCGCGAATATTATTCCACCTATGACCGTGTTGGCCCTCATATAAAGAACCCTCCTAGCGACAAAGAGAGGAGATAGGTCAGGAGTGCAGAGATGATCAGGTAGACGACTAAAGGTACTACGAAGGAGGATATGAACGCTTTACCAGGATCGATTAGGTGGCATCTCTCAACAGCAACCACGGAGATGGAGACCATCCAAAAGATCGCTATCAGACAGAGGATAATAAAGTAGCCGAAGAAGAAAGGGAAGTTCAACCCAACCAGTACCATCCCCAGTATCACCAGAGAGCTTGGCACAGTGGCATAGCCATAGAGCTTGAGAAGTTGTGTGTATGCACCCATACCACTGAAGACATACCTCGCACAGAGGTGAGCGATGCCTGCTGAGATGAACCAACATATAAGAGAGCCGATGATCCACACGATTGCAGTAGTAACTGGGATTATAAAAGAGAATGCTTGAAACGTCCCGAATTGTTCAACCCCTATAATGGGACCCAAAAGAGCAAGGATAGAAGAGATTATTCTGACAGCAAAGACCCCGACAAGAGCACCTTGTATTCCGAAGAAGGCGACTATCAAGAGCAAAGGTTCTAGGATGCCTCTCTTTTCAGTGAGTATATCATCGAAGGTCTTACGAGGCTCAAGTAGCGCCCCTCCGAGTCGGTCTAGAAATCCGGTAAAGCCAGTTGGATCCCTATATTTAACAGAAACTTCATCCGTTAATTTCAAACTCCTCCTTGAATTCTCATGACAACCTTACAGTATTAAACTTTTTTATATTCTTTATTTACTAAGCCGATCTTAAACCATTAAGCTTATAACATATCAAAAGACCTCAAAAGAGAGTGAAATCCTCCCTTCGTTTGAATTTAGGTGAGTGAATTGGAGATACCATCGATAGATGACCAGATAGCTGTTACAGACAGGATGATAGAAGATCGCCCAGATCTGAGCAATCCTTTGGAACTACATAAGAAGATTCTACAGGCTCAGAGGCAGGTTAGGGAGAGCCCCAAAAAGGGAACTGATGTAGATTGGGACGATAAATCCATCATCGACGATCTACAAAGAAAGGCTGTTAGATCGGGTCAACCCATAGCTAGCTTTCTTGATCCATCTATCTTCGATTCTAAGGCTCTACTTCATACTATTGGGCAAGTGATAGGAGCACTTATTGAGAAAGGCGTAAAGGAGGATTGGCCGAAGAAGTTCTTAGATGAGGTGAAGAGGGGAGAAACGAACATACTCGATCTTGTAGGTGCAGCCATGAAGGGTGATGCAGAGTATTTTAAGAGATATGGTGAGAGGTTTGAAGTTAGCCCAGCTTTGATACTTTTCATCATCAACTCTTCGATCCAACCGTGCCTTGAAGAGATCGCAAAGAGGGTTGACCCCTCCTTTCTTGAGAGATGGTGGAAAGCTCCGTGTCCTATCTGTGGCAGAAGACCTATGGTAGCTAAGCTGAGAGCCCGCAAACGTCATCTGACATGCACACTATGTGGTGCCGTCTATCTTGCCGATCTCTTCCTTTGTGTCAATTGTGGGAATGTAGACCCATATACTCTAAAATTCCTAGCTCCAGAAGGACACTCAGAGTTTAGGGTCGACTTCTGTGAGAAGTGTAAGCATTACTTGAAGGTTATAGACGAGAATAGGTTGAAGAGCCCCATCCCGAGGGGCTTAGAAGACATAATGACGATAGATCTAGATTTAATGGCGAAAAGGGCGGGACTGATAAGAGCTTAAATCATCCCCCGGGAGGCTCAACAAGTTGAATAGGCTTACAGTAAAAGTCATGAGTCTTCGTCTCGCCTTCCGCCACTTTAACCGTAGCTTTTGTGTCAACATATCCTGATACCGATGTCCATATATCGTAACTGTCCTCTACAAGATCGGTGAACTCGTAATAACCCCTCTCGTCGAGGTGTACGTATCTATTTGAAATAGGTAAGATCAGGATTATCGTACCGCCCGATGTTACGGCCTTCTTTGTTTCGGCATCGTAAACGTTGCCGCGGATCTTCACATTTCCTCTGGCTTCGGATAGGTAAAAGTCCAATGTCAAAGTCTCATCCTCTCTGATCGTAATCACTCTGCTCTGACTCTGAAAGCCTTTGAGGCTTACGGTGATGGTGTATGTACCGGGATCGAGTCCTTCAATTCGGTAGGTACCATCAAAAAGCGTGATAGCATCTTTTCCATCACAGACTACCTTTACCCTACCCAAAGCACTACCTTTTTGATTGCGGATGAAACCTATGATTCCTGACCTTGACTTTGCCTTAATTTCGCTCATCTAACCATCCCCAATACCCTCTAACTCCCTAAAGATATCTTTACCCAATTTTTGTGATCAAGCCTTTCTTTAGAACCAGTTTACCATCCTGCTCGACGAAGAGGATCGTGTCTCCTTCCTTAAACCCGTATTTTTTGCATACCTCTTTAGGGATGGTCATCCTATTCTTGGTAGATATCTTCGCCACTCCTAAAATAGTACGAGTCAAATCCTCATCCTCTTTACTATCCCTTCTTACCTCTTAAAATCCTCATATATCTTCTTTTCCAGCCCTCAATCATAAACTCAGACGTAAACCATCTTACTACTCGATTTAGAAATCCTTTTAATCGACTTAGCTCATATCCGTAGTGGTCTAGATGATCTCAGACTCAAATGTGATAAAGACCTTGACGGATATAAAGAAGGGAAGGATTGTAGGTGCTACCGATGTAGCGATTGCTTCCCTCGAAGCCGTCAAGATATACGCCGTGAGTTTAACTTTAGAAGACCCTGTCGAATTTGCAAAAAAACTGCATGAAGTTTGTGATCTTTTCTCTAGGGAGATGCCTTTAAACGTCTCACTTAGGACTGTAACCCAATATGTGTGTCATCAAGTGGATTCGGTTATCGATGAGAAGGCCGACGTCGAGGCTTTAAAACGTGCCGTTATCAACAGTGTAGCCTCCTCTATAAGGTCGATCAGAGAGTCCATCGATAAGATCGGTGAAGTTGGGGCCCATCTCTTAATCGATGATGGAGACGTTATTATGACACACTCATGTAGCACCACTGTTCTGTCCACCCTTGTCAAGGCCCACCACTTAGGGAAAAAATTCAAGGTCGTCGTAACCGAGACTCGCCCAGAATTTCATGGGAGACTTTTAGCAATCGCCCTAGCCGACTTTGGAATACCGGTCACCCTTATAACCGATTCAGCCCATCACTTTTTCATGTGTAAAAAACACATGGTTTCTGATCTCTGTGCAAACAAGGTCATCCTTGGAGCCAATGCCGTTGGTCTTGAGGGCGATGTAGTCAGTAAGATCGGGGCATCGGCTATCGCCTTGGCAGCCCATGAAGCCCATGTAAAGGTGTACGTGGTTGCAAACACCCACAAATTTATCCCTGATCCCATCTACGACGAATTAAGTAGTATAGAGGAGGATCGATCTATGGTTTTCGAGACAAACGAGGCTGTAAGGCGAGGGATTGAAATTAAAAATCCAGCTTACGATGTAATTCACCATGAATATGTAGATCTAATAGTCACAGAGATGGATGTTGTCCCTCCAGAGAAGGTTGTCTTGATTGTTAGGGAGATTTATGGGGGTGGGAGAGGCATCTGATAGGTTCCTTATCCAAAGATGGGGAAGTTGTCTGTATCATTCCCTTCTTCAATAAATACATATTGTAATTATTGTATAAACACTATGCATATACAACGAATCCCCTTTGGTTGGTTATGAGGATATTTGGGAGTTGATGGAGCATATAGTAGTTAAAAAACTGATGATTAAAAAACCGATGATCAAAAAACTGACTATGTCGGATCTACAGGATCTTGATATAGCAGACGGTTTCACAAGGTGGGTCGAGTCTTCCGGTGATAAGGGCAAGG
>JACGUG010000079.1 GCA_024256285.1 archaeon | reverse complement strand
GTTACAACAGTATGATGTCCAATGACATTTTGAAGAAAATTGAGCAAATTCTCATCAAAGAAATTGGTCCAGAGACTAAGCGAGAAGAGGAGCAAAAATACGGCGTCCTTAACAAACTTTATTTTAACCTTCTCGATGATATTGAATTGAAGGTTCCAGCAAGTATCGATCAAGCCGATCGTGACAATTCTTTGGTTTATGATCGTTTCGTCGGGTTAGGATTCGCCTTCATCAGATGTTCGACTCTGATTCTTCTAGGCGCATATGATGCTTCTTCTCGAGAGTTAAGGTTCATCTTAGAGTCTATGCTTAATGCCTATAACCTAGATAAGGAGCACCCCGAAACAGAACTGAAGTGCAAGCTAGAGATAATCAAGGCTACTGAAAGAAGAGTATATGGAGGAAGACTGATAGAGAAATCGGGTCTCCCCAAGGGGAAGAAAGACAGATTCAACAATCTTTACAAGAATTTATGTGGATATATTCATGTTTCTCACAAATATGATGAAATGAAAGAGAACAAGTACATACCTGAGTTCGATAAGGACTTGTTCGGCGAAAGCCTAAATTTAGTCAAAGAAGTATTTGACGCCTGTCTTTACATATTCTTGATGAAATTTTCCAATCCAAAGCCAACATTTGAGAAGAAAAAGGAATTGTTAAAGGATAATCAATTCAATCTAACTCTGGAGATTCTTGAAGAAGCCCCCATGACATCTTAATCCCAAATTTATGGAAAGCTGAACATCGGCAGGGCATTGGCTCTCCAATGTCGTCTAATTTAGCACTCGACCACCATTTGTATGTTATATCAACAATTTTGGTAATATAATCGTGGAGATCGCACTTATGGGCTTTGATTTCTTCGGATACTTAGACACGATATTATCGATGGTTTCTTCAGACCGTTTGAGCAAGGATGCGTCTATGGTCTCTCGCCACTCACGGATTCCTTTCGACGATAAAATAACAATCACCTTCCTGTTGTATTAATAAGATTCCTTTCTATAATTTCCTATATCTCTGATTAAAAATATAAAAGTCTTAGCAGACCATGAAAGTATGGAATACCGTGAGTTTGGTAGGGCCAAGGTTAAAGTCTCCGCCATAGGCATGGGAACCTATTATGACATTTTGTGGATAGCTACATCTTACATTTTAAGCTACCAACTGAGTAAGGAAGATAAGATCACTGCCTTGAAGAAGGGAATAGAGCTGGGCGTTAATCTTATAGATACAGCAGAAATCTATGACACGGAGTCACTCGTCGCAGAGGCTATCAAGGGTTACAAGAGGGACGAGCTATTCATTGCAACGAAGGTCTCGCCCACTCATCTCAAGTACGATAAAGTTCTTAAGGCCGCCCAGAGGAGCCTCGAGAAGCTTCAGTGCTCTTACATCGACTTATATCAGATACACTGGCCCACCCCCCTAGTGTCTATCAAGGAGACGATGAGAGCCATGGAGAATCTTGTAGACGAAGGAAAAGTCAGGTACATTGGCGTTAGTAACTTCTCCTTATCTCAGACCAAAGATGCAGAGGAGGCACTCTCTAAGCACGAGCTTGTGTCAAACCAAGTGGAATATAGCCTAAAGGTTAGGGACATAGAGGTTAATATGCTTCCTTATTGTGATCTGAATAATATCGTCATACTGGCATACAGGCCTGTCGCCCATGGAGCACTGGCAAACCCATCTGGCAAGCTTAAAGTAGTTATGAATGAAATCTCGCAAAAACATGGAGGGAAGACGCCCGCTCAGATAGCCCTTAATTGGCTATTAAACAAAAGCAAGGTAGTCTTTCCCATACCTAGGGCTTCCAAGCCCGAAAGGGTCATGGAGAATGCCGGAGCCGTGGGTTGGAGGCTGGATTCGAAAGACTTGACAAAGTTGGAAACTGAGGCAGGCTAAGAATATCTCTTTTCTTCATCAACATCTATCCGACCAAGCAATTATTTCTCTCTATAAGTATTGTCAAATAATAACGCTTAAGACGATCTTCATCATATAAGACATAAAAAACGATGGCAAGCTTATAGATGGAACCCCAAAAAGAATTTCAACGATCGGCACCCTATTTTTTGTACACAAATCCAGAAGGCAACTTTCTTTTTCATAAGCTCCTTCCCATAGTTGGAGTATTGACCGAAGAAGCTTAATAACTTGTACTTAAGAAGTTCGAGTTTTACCTATAAGATAGACTAGCCAAAAACATACGAGCATTAGAGATGCACTGATCGAATATATGGAATCTATGCTGAAAGCAAGATAGAATGGAGAAAGCACTGCTGGTGCTAAAGCGTATCCAAAGAACCTAGAACTATTGAATAAAGAAGAGACGCTCCCTCTGGCTCTAGGTATCAGTTCTACTGCTAGGGTCTGAAAAGGTGCCCATACTATAGCTGAGCCAAAGCCTAATAATGAGAACAAAATAGAAAATCTGAGAAGAGAATCTCCTAATATCAAGAATATGAAGGTCGTCAACATAATTACTGAGCCAAAAAGAGCAGTCTTTATCCTACCTATTCTATCGACCATTACACCTGCTATAGGTGAAGCCAATATCCCAGCGAAACCAGCCATCGAAATAATGAATCCTATCTCGTAATCTTTCATGAGATAGGGGCCCTGAGATAACAGATCAGGGATGTAACTCATCACCCCTATCATACTGAAGAACACCAAGAAGCCTGAAATGCTCAGTAAGACAACGCTCTTTTGAGTCGAGACGTTAAAGATCTTTGAAAACATCATTCTTAGATCGATTCTTCTACTGAGGAATTTCTCTTTCCTAAACTCAAGATTCGAAACTATACCTGCTGCTGATGCAAGAAGAAAGAATAGAATGAAAGTAAGCCTCCAATCTGTTTCGGCCAAAAAGCCAGCTATTAAAGGCCCGAAAGCTATCCCAGCTGTAATCGCTGAGCCCAATCCTCCCATGATCTTTCCTCTATACTCCTCACTCGTAATATCGCCTAAAATAGCCAATATGACAGGGTTCACGAATGCAAAACCAAAGCCCTGTAAAATTCTGGCGGATAAGAAGACCGTTATAGTTGATGATAGAGCACATATCAAAGAACCTACTGCGTATATCAAGAAACCAACCAAAAGTACCCTGTATCTATTGTAGATATCAGAGATGGTCCCAGAAAAGAGTTGTAGAAAAGCGAAGGGAACCATGAACAAAGTTATAGAGAGAGTTACCAGAGTGATGTCAACGCTGAATGCGTCTTTGAGAGTTGGAATCAAGGCTAAGACAGCATTTCCGCCCAAAGGGCCTATAAATGCCCCAAAATAGAGGATAAAGATTCTTTTGACGAACATTCGTTCTATCATCTAGGTTTCTGATCGTTTGGTTTCGTTATCTTAATCATTTTTATCTCTTTATGAGAAACTTTGATATTAAGTAATTTTATGATCAATAGTCAATAGAAGAACTGAATATTAGATAAGTATAAAATAAGCTCTCCAGCCCATCTTCTATTCGTTATAAAGAGCAAAGGCGCAAATTTTTATCTTCCTTATAATATTACATATAAAGGAAGGCATAAAAACAGCCCGTTACAAGTAAATATTTTCCATAGCCTATTAACTCAAAATTGCGGTTTCCTTTTTATCTTAAATTATATCAAGAAAAATCTCATAATGATAAATCTAAGTTTCCCAGACTTATTGAAGCGAGTTGATGATAAGTAAGCCCCTACACCTTATTTTTTATAGAAACAAAGAATGATAACTAACAGATTCATTTAATTTTATGAAAACTTCACTATACTTTAAACTTAAAAGATGGATGAGTTCGGAGTTTTTTAAGAGGTTCAGTATTACTTTTGAGTTCGAGTTCTTCGTTTCAAAGCCTGTAAGCACTGACCTTTGCTGAAGGACGATGCTTCGTCATGTGGATTCAGCCCTAATACTTCATAGTAGCAGTTTATGGCTTCTCGGTACTTCTTCAAATTTGCCAAGCACGTTCCTTTGACGAACCTCTTTATGAACTCCGCATGAACGATGTGACCCGGTTTTTTATCGCGCCTTAAAATCTTAATCAATCGGTCTACATTGGGCACTTTGTCCTTCTTCTTTTCTATAAACTCTTGAAAGAATTTGTCTTGCCTGGAGCTAGAGTTTCAATGCAGATGTTCGGCTAGCTCTTAGACATAGCTGCGTATGAAGGTGAGGGATACACCGAGATCGTCCGGTCTTTCATACGTGATGGCATAACTCGCTATAAGCTGGACTGATAGTTTATGCTCTCCTTTCCTCTTAGGTCTCCCTACTTTTCCTCTTGCTTGGTCACGCACTGACCCCCTAATCTTTTTTCGACCATTTGACCTAG
>JACGUG010000078.1 GCA_024256285.1 archaeon | reverse complement strand
ACCGAAAGTCTCCGGTACTGGTATAGGCGGTATCGTTTCGGGTGCAGTTAAACCCTCATCTCCACCTGTAGTTCCATCACCCGTATCAATCCCTGTCGGGGTTCCTGGTCCAAAACCCATCGAATCAAGCTGGTCACTTAACCACTTTGAGTAATCAGTGACACTACCCTCCCAATCGGGAGGCGGGGTCAGGACTCCGTTATCCCACGAACCTCCAGTTGAATTTACTAAATCGTTATAGGCTTTCCTTCTCCTAGCGGTTTTCATATCAGGATACATACCCACTGCGTACATCTGCTCAGCCGTCAATGAACCAGCCGGTAAGGTTCTTATTAACTTCATCTGTTCCAAAAATGTAGCTAAAGTCCAACCTAAAACTTCCTTAATATTCCTTGAATAATATAGCTGTTCCCAAGGAACTAAACCCGTAGTTGTTGTTGGGGTAGGTGTTGGAGGTGGGTTTGCTTTATTCTTTTCAGCCTGTAACCTTTCATACTCGGCTAACGCCTGCATATAATCCATGCTATCCTCCTTGCGGTGTCTGTGGTGTTCCCTGCTGACCTCCACTCATCGCCTGAGATAATAACTGTGCTAACGGTTGCGTTTCAGGATTTCTACCAAGGGCTTCAGTAGCAGCAGCCAATACTTCAGGTGGTATATAAGGTCTCATTATATTGGGGTTCATTAAGGCCATGACATCCTGTGCCATTTCAGGCCTTCCAGCATCTTTAAGTGCCTTGGCTATATTGGTTGCCATTATCGGAGGCAGACCCATACCCATCTCTTCCAACACCCTTCTTTCTTCAGCATCGGGGTCTCTTATCTTCATAATATCTTCTCTGGCTGTCCTCTTGGAGACTAGAGGAATGTCATCGGCTGCTCTTTTTGCTGTGGCACTTAGAGCCATCATTACTTCCGATTCCCTGTCTCTTGGCATCTTAGGTCTAACTTCAACATTAACAAACCACGAAGGGTCTATATTATTCGGTTTAACATTTACGGAGAAGAAATGCTCTTTAGAGTCATATCCTTCAAGTTTTGATTTAGCACCATTGTTTTTGAACTGGCTTAGAAGTTCCTCACACAACCACGTATAAGCCTGACTTAAAACCTGTGTCCTCGGACTGTAGACACTCCTCGTTGCATCCGCCAAAACACCAAGAGCTGCACCACTCATAGCCTGTTTCGTGCCACCATAAGCCAGAGGATAAGGTAGAGTAGATGTCTGGATATCAGTGTTAACAATCGAATGTAATACCGCAGTTTCAGCAGGAGCTTGATTAACCGGAAACGCTTTTATATCTTCTTCTTTGTTTATATCTAAATTAATCTCTTGGAAGGTTTTATAAGGGTCTCCAACTATCTTCTTATCTCCACCCTTGGAATAGTGTAAAATTGAACCAACAACCGCCCTCTCGTATATATCCATAGTTCTTGAGACTAATTTATTGAAAGGTTTGTAAAGTTTTCTGGAAGAAGACCATACCGAGTCCCCTCTGTAAGGAAGAGTAGATTTGAAATTCTTATCCTGTAAACTAGGCATAGAACCTACTGAAGCAACATAAACGGGTACATGACCTATTTCATGTGCTTCAGGTTCCTTGACGAATTTATCATTGACGATAATTGCGTTAATCTCTTCATCCCAGAAATCAACTAAGGTAGCTTCGCTTGAACTAATCTCTTCCCCGTATTCGGAATATAGTTGAGCCTTGGTGATTTTCCTTTTATTGGCAGCCCACAGTAAACCGTTGGAACCAGCTTCCCAAGTGGTGTGCATTATATCCCAGGCACTTACGTCAAATACTGTCTGCTTTCCTTCGACATAAACCAAAGCCCTCTGAGCAATCCAACCCCTTAAAGAAGCCAGGAAAGACATTGAATTCCTTAACGGAGGTTCGCCCATATTTCTAAGTCTACGGTCTATAGCAGCCAAAGCCCCGAATAAATAAAGCTCTCCCAAACTGGCAGCATCACGGTCTTTCTGTTTAGCGTCATCGGCTAACTTAATCTGAATGGAAATCTCGGCACTAGTAAGAGCGTCCATGACCTTATCGAAGAAGTTTCTGGGCTGAGAAGACGTGTATTTCTCGTAAATCTTATTATCACTATCATCATCAGGGACATATTCTTCTAATGTATATAATTTAAAGTCGTCTTCCCACTGTTGCCTTAAATCGTTTAAGTCGTCTTCCTTAGCTTTGATTAAATCTAATATTGCACCTTCGTTTTCATAGTTCATTTAGGCTTCCAACCTGTTTTACGCAAAGTTCCATAAACATATTTATCCTGACGCTTTTTATTGCCAGGGAATTTCTTTCTAGCCTGTGCTTTAAGTTTTCTCTCTAAAGCCTTTGGCATAAACACCCCCTATACGAAAATACTCCCCTTAAAAGAGTGTATCCTTGATTTTTTATTGGAAAATGAGTTGATACTCGTAGTACTTGAAGGTACGGCGGTAGCAAATCCAAACCTCGTCACCAGTCCATAAACCCCGAACCTCATAGCGTCCATAGTGTGATCCATGTATTTCAAGGGTTCTTCTAAAACATTTCCATCCCTATCCTTTTTCCTGGAATATCCCTTGATTTCCTTCAATAAATTGTCGCTTCTTTTTGTAATATAGAGTTTCTGTCTGGCACAGAGGTCAATCCCCATCTTAACGTCTTTCTCACCAGGGTATGCAGACCAACCAGCCCTAGAAAACTCCTCAATCCTCTGAGATTCGTCTCTATCACAGTACAAATCAGCCTTTTCAACATGGCTCATCCTCTCTATGAGGTCGGAATTGGTCAATTTCTCCTTATATACGACTTCATCTAAGAAAATCTTACCGTCACTTAAAAGAACTTTGATAACAGCGGTAGGATTTACGTAACCAAAGTCTATTCCATAGCAAAATGCGCTGTATTCTTCAGGTAACTCGTCCACAACTTCCCAATTACTGTAGATTAAGTTCTCTAATTTGCCCCATTCACCTAAAATATACACACGATAGTAGTTGGAATCCTTGTCAATCGTGCTTTCTAATAGATTGATATAGTCATCATCCAAAAATGGGTTGTCTTTATAAGTAGAATGGATGATTTCAACGTCTGGTTGATACCTTAACTGCCTTGCTATCCAGTTATTTTCGTCTATAGGGTTGAAAGTTAGAAAAATCTGGTTCTTTTCACCTTCACTTTTGGGGTGTCTCAAACGCAAATACAGCGTGATATAGTCATCGTAGGTGAATTCATTGGCCTCTTCCATCCATATATAGGAGTAATTGGTACTTTTTAATTTCTCCGGCTCGTCCATCCCGAAGAATTCCACCCTGTTAGTGCCTAGTTCATACGTCGAAAAGGTCTTGTTATGCTCACTTTCCCGATATATCCCGTATTCCTTCAATAGTCCTATGAAAATATCATACGTAGACCTTCTCAAAGAGGGGTAGGTTTTACGAGTTATGGCGATTTTCTTGTTCTTCTCACGTACCAATTTTTCAATGATATATTGATGTTGTGAATGGCTCTTACTCGACCCCGCTCCACCATAATTTATTACTGTAGTAGCTGTACAATTTTTTAATCTATCGTATACTGGGGTTACCTTTTTACGTATCTCCATCCTTTTCTTCTTTAGAGTAGGCCTTGTCGAGGTTTTTAATTATCTGGCTGACATCCGATAAGTGTTCTGTCTCAACAAAAACCTCATCAATCAATGGTACATTTTGCCCGTCTAATAAGTAAGTCCTCTCCGTTTTGAATTTTAAATTCATTCTTATCAGCATTTCCTTCCTCCTTTAGCTGATTTACTGTGAACAACCTGCACGCCTTAAAAACCTTGCATAATCATTACTTTCAAAGAATATCCCCTTAGACGTACTCTTTCCTTTAACGTGTAAATCCGTGACTATCTCACTTATCTTTCTCTTGACTAATCTATCTACGTTTAATTCTATATTGAACTTTAATTCTTCGTCTGTTAACATAATTATTCTAAAAATCAGAAATTCTTTATACTGGAACTTTATCTCTTCTGGAACGAGACACTATCTGCTGTATATCTCCTATAACAAAATTTACAACGAAAGATACGTCAAGGGTGCTACCAGAGTCCTCATCCATGATAGGTAAACCGAGAATTTCTACTAACTCTTTACTTAATCTCTTTTTACCCTGAGAAAATACCATATCCCTTAGTCTTTCATTTATCTCATTAATAACTAATTCCTTTTCTTCTTCGGTTAAATAGTCAGTCTTACTAAACATAAATCTCCTTAAAACTGAAATTCTTTGTGAGGTTTAGATAATTTCAGGATTTAAAGAATACTTGCAGAAAGTAACTCCATCTATCCCCTGTTCGGTTTT
>JACGUG010000018.1 GCA_024256285.1 archaeon | reverse complement strand
AGCCGGAACGAAATATACTCCAAGTCCAGTTCTCATCGGGGTATGGGATGTATCGGACAATTACTTAAAGAGCGAGGTGGGCGTGGTTGGAACTCCTTGTGAGGTTCAGACCCTTAGAAAGATACAGCATGCCTATAAAGCATCCTATAGGCTAGGTAGCAAAGTAAAATTGGTCATAGGACTCTTCTGTATGGAGAGCTTTGGATATAAGGATTTAACCAAATTCGTGGACTCAAAAGGCATCGACCTCAAAAACGTTAGTAAGTTCAACATAAGTAAGGGCAAGTTTATAGCTTATGAAGGAGAGAGGGAAGCATTAAAAGTGCCCATCAGTGAAATCAAGGCTTGTGCCAGAGGCCCTTGCCACATCTGCGGGGACTTCACATGTGAACATGCAGATATCTCTGTGGGGTCTGTCGGATCGCCCAGTGGTTGGTCGACAGTTATAGTTCGAACCGATGTTGGAGAGGAGGTCTTCAAGGGTGCTTGTGAGGCGGGTTATATGGAGTATAAGCGTATAGAAGATATCAAGCCAGGCTTAAATTCTGTACTTAAGCTTTCTAAAGGTAAAAAAGAACAAGCAAGAGAACATTCGTCAGAAGGAAAACAGGCAGAATAAGAAATGGCTCTTCTTTCATCTGAGACTGCATCTCACAAGGTATATGCCGTCGACAAGTTCTTCTTTCGACTCAATCTTTCTTCAGCTGGCATCCCATCACTCAGCTCTTCTTATCATTGGAGCCATCTTCTCAGGGTCCACGACCACATCGACGATAGCTGGCTTATCCGACTTGAAGGCCTGTTCTAAGGCCCTATCCAACTCTTCTGGTCTTTCCACCCTATAGCCCTCTCCACTACAGGACTTCGCAAAGTCTGCAAAGTTTGGGTTCACAAATTCTGTTCCAAATTCTTTATAACCATACATCGTCTGCTCCTTCTTTATGTTCTTCAGTCTTCTGTCGTTGAAGAGCACGACTTTTATAGGGAGCCTATTGTAGACGGCCGTTGTGAAGTCGGCCATGAGCATACCGAACCCTCCATCACCCGTGACACATATAACCTGCCTGTTCGGGAAGTCTATCTGGGCTGAGAGGGAAGCTGGAAGGGCGAAAGCCATGCTTGCCAAGTTGGACGATAGGAGTGTCTTTTCACCTTCACAGATGTATTTCTTGTAGAACCAGTAGGTGTGATCTCCCACATCAACGCAGATGATGACGTTCTTTTCAGAGTGTCTTTTTATGGCCTGAATCACGAAGCCTGGGTATATGGGAACGGATATGTTTCTGGAGTCTTCTCTTATTTCTTCAAGATACTCCTCTTTGATCTTCTTGATCTCGTCAAAATACTTCTTATCAGGTTTCTTTTCAGAAACTTTCTCCATCAACTTCTTCAAGACCGCCTTTGCATCACCTGTTAGACCGACCTTTATGGGAAAACTTTTCCCAAGTTTCACACCGTCGATGTCTATCTGAACTATAGGTAGATGTGGTACAAGGTTTCTCTGCCTAAACCCTGATCCGACGATGATGATAAGGTCTGCTTTGGTCATGGCTTTAGCTGCGAAAAGGGTGCCTATGGACCCCAAAACACCTACAGCCAAATCGTGAGTTTCTGGGATGACGCCTTTGGCTCTAGAAGTGGTCGCAATTGGCGCAGATATCCTCTCTGAGAGTTCGATAACCTCTTTGCCACAGTTTCTTATCCCCCAACCTCCCAGAATGATCGGTCTTCTACTCTCATCGATAAACTTCGCTGCCTTCTCTATGTCCTCCTCGGTGGGGGCCACGATTTGCTTGAAAAGGTGCTCCTCTGCCTTCCATATTTCATCCTCCAGCTCTTCTGAGAGAACGTCTGTGGGCAGGCTTAACATCGCAACTCCACGTTTAAGGTATGCATTTTTCACAGCCAACATGGTCAAGTTGATTGCTTGGGCAGGAGTAGCTATCGTCTCATTGAAAACCGTGAAGGGTCTGAATAGTTCGATCTGATCGATCTCTTGTAGGGACTCGCTCCCTAAGAAGGCTTGAGGAACCTGACCTATCAAAGCCAGGACTGGCGCTCCATCGGTGGCGGCATCCATCAACCCTGTAATCAGGTTGGTTGCTCCAGGACCAGCAATGGACAGACAGACTCCGATTTCATCGGTAAGTTTCGCGTGGGCCGAAGCCATGAAGGCAGCGGTCTCTTCATGCCTTGTCAAGATGAATTTTATACTATTCTGTCTTCTCAAAGCTTCTACGAGGGGCAGATTAGAATCGCCCGGGATTCCGTAGATGTATTTTACGCCGATTGCCGACAGTTGTTCAACTATCTTTTCCGCCACATTCGGAACAGTGACGACCTTCTCTTTTGGTACTTCCTTCCCAATTCTGATGAAGGCTGACTTGGGGGCTCCACAAATAGGACAGACCCAGTCCGAGGCCAAGTCTCTGAACCTTTTGCCTTTCTTTTCTTCATCATAGATGTAGTTACAAACAGTGCACTTCCATCTGGCCATTTAAATTACCAAACCCTTCTTTGTTTCTAAAAAATATAAGCATTCCAGAGAAGAGTTGGCGGGCCCGCAGGGATTTGAACCCCGGATTTCAGGCTCTCTTCGAGCCTCCGAAGGCTTCAGCGAATATATTCATATTCTCTGCGTCTTATCCGTGCTAGACCACGGGCCCGTAATTTATTTGAAAAGCTTCGATTTAAACTGTCATTTTTATATTGAAGATTTTCCTGATCGATTCTTCAAAGGGTGGCAGAAGTAACCCCTTATCTGTTATGATCCCTGTTATAAGTTCTGGAGGCGTCATATCGAAGGCAGGGTTCAGCACATTTATGCCCTTCGGTGCCACCCTCTTTTCGTTTATCTTGACAACTTCTTCCACACTTCTTTCTTCGATGATCACATCTTCATGCTTGGTCTTTAGATCGAAGGTTGAAAGTGGTGCAGTAACGTAAAAAGGTACTTTATGAATCTGGGCAAGGACTGCTATCTGGTAAGTCCCTATCTTGTTGAAGACATGACCAGAATTAGTTATCCTATCAGCGCCAACTATGACCTTATCGACGAGTCCTTTCTGCATCACGTAGCCTACCATGGAGTCGGTTATCAGTGTAACTGGTATGTTATCGTTCTTAAGTTCAAAGCATGTCAGCCTTGCTCCTTGAAGTGCAGGCCTCGTCTCTGTAGCCATGACCTTTATACATCTTCCTTGTTCTATTGCAGCCCTTATTACCCCTAGAGCTGTACCATAGGATACAGTTGCAAGTGCACCCGCACTCTGCTGACTAGCGAAAACTGGTCATTTACAGTGGGTTAGCACTACATCTCCGTCTTCAAGGACTTCAGAGCCATTCCTTCCTATCTCATGATTTGCCTTCACATCTTCTTCTGAAATTAGAATAGCCTCATCTTTCACAGATTCTATCAAATCTTTTACGCTACCTTCAGTCGATTTAGCCTTGTTCATGACTCTCTGAATCATCCAGAATAGGTTCATCCCTGTTGGGCGTGTAGCGCTCAGATCTCTTGCTACAACTTCAAGCTCTTTGATCAACTCCTCTTTTGTCTTCGCCTTCGATCTGTGAGCGGCCAATCCAAGGGCCATAGCAGCCGCTGCTCCGATGGCAGGCGCTCCTCTTATGGTCATGTCTTTAATGGCCTCTACTACTTGCAGATGATCCTTGCACTCTATTAATTCTAACTTATTGGGCAACTTCCTTTGATCGATCAAGACGATGCTCCCGTCTTTCCAACTTACAGTCCTTTGAGAATATCCATTCCAGACCATTTTCACGCCCTTTTACCTTTTTCGAGTTAATATTCCTTTTCTCAAGTTGTAGAGCAAGATAGATGGTGCTTTGAAGATGATAGAAGCAAGAGCAAAGAGAAGAATACTTTTTAAAACAAAACACTTATCTCTTACCCTTTTACAAAAGCAACAAAATCATTCAATTTATATTTAATATGGTGATTATAAAGGAGGGTTAAGGCATTAGGTAAGATCAGGGTTGCCATAGCAGGTGTAGGAAACTGCGCTTCAGCTCTGGTTCAGGGCGCATATTACTACAGGAGGGCAGATAAAGGTCCCATACCAGGTCTGTCTTATCTAGATCTTGGCGGTTACAAGGTAAGTGATATAGAGTTTGTAGCTGCCTTTGATGTCGATGCCAAAAAAGTGGGCAAAGACCTCTCTGAAGCCATATACTCAGGGATGAACGATACAAGGCACTTTGCAGACGTACCAAAGCTTGATGTGGAAGTGTTAAAGGGCCCTATCATGGATGGATTTGGCAGATACCTTAAAGAAGCCGTGGTCATAGCTGAAAGAAAGCCTGTCGACGTGGCACAGGTCTTGAAAGACACAAAGGCTGACATGTTGATCAATTATCTACCAGTAGGCTCTGAGGAAGCTACAAATTGGTACGCCGAACAAGCTCTGAACTCTAACTGTGCTTTCGTTAATTGTATGCCAGTATTCATAGCCTCAGACCCTGAATGGGCCAGTCGATTTGAAGAGAGAGATGTCCCAGTAGCAGGGGACGACATCCAAAGCCAGCTAGGTGCCACGGTACTCCACAAAACACTCATGACGCTCCTAACAGAAAGGGGCGTAGTAATAGATGAGTCTTATCAGTTGAACGTTGGGGGGGATACCGATTTCCTCAACATGCTGGAGCGTGAGAGGCTTCACTCTAAAGAAATCAGCAAGACTTCTGCTGTCAAGGCCATGGTCCCCTACGATTTTCCGGTCAAGATAGGTCCAAGCGACTACATACCCTTCCTCCATAACCAGAAGATATGCTATATCGACATTAAGGGCAGATACTTTGGTGATAGCCCCCTCGAGATCAACGTAAAATTATCGGTATGGGATGCACCGAACTCAGCTGGTGTAGTTATAGATGTAATAAGGGGTGTGAAGCTAGCCATGGATAGAGGCGTAGGTGGTCCCCTTACCAGCATCAGTGCCTGGGCTTTCAAACATCCGCCAGTTCACGCTCCAGCCTCAGTAGCAAAGCAATGGGTTGAAGAGTTCATCAAGGGTAAAAGGCTCAGATAACGATCTCAAAATCTTGCCTCCCTTTAAAGATGGATGAATGTTGCCTTTTGATATAATTAAATTCTTATAAGATGATTACTATTAAATTAAAATTCCTTATATCAATGGAAAGATCGGTTAGTGATGCACCATGGTCGAAGAAATACCCTATGCAATAACTGGGTTCCTGACAGAAAAGGGCGTTGTAGTAGATGATGAAAAGGCCAGAGAAGAGCTAGAGAGCAGAGGCTATGGAGAGGAAGTGGATGGAAGATTCATGTTGAAAGATTATGAAGCGATCTTTCTGCTCTATAATGGCATGATAAAGTTATTGGAAGAGGATGAAGAAGTCTCTATCGATAAGTTGGTGGACTTTGCTATATCAAGAGACCCTAGTGCATGGACTCGCTTTTTAATTTACAGAGATCTGAGGAGTCGCGGGTATGTAGTTCGTGAAGGGTTTGGGTTTGGCTTTGATTTTAGGGTCTATGATAGGGGCGAATATGAGTCTAAGTCAGCAAAATATGTTGTCTTTGGCTTGAACGAAGGTACAAAAACGCCTATCAGAGAGCTAAACGAGGTTGTGGACCAGATAAAAAGGATGGGAAAGGAAGCAGTTATAGCCGTAATCGAGAGGCGTGGAGAAGTCATATATTACAAGATTCAGAGCTGGAGACCCTACAGAGATTAGTCTAAACTTATGGTCGAAGAAGTGCGGCTTTAAGAACCCTCGAAATCGGATATACGAAATCGGGTATCTCAATATTATGTGCACAAATTCATCGAAACACCTATCTCCACCTACCTGATTCCTCTCTATGTCACAACTTGGGACCGAAGTCTCGTTCTACTCGGTCGTCTTGATCTGGACATTCAAGGGCGAGACTGGCTTGGTTTGGGCTGAAGCTACAGGGAGGAACAAAGTGATCGTCTATCGATAAAAGATATCTAAGAAGGCTTGGATTAAGACATATAACAGCGTTTTATACCGTTTGCCATTGATCAACCAATTGCCTACTAGAACATAAAGGATGACTGGTGGTTTTCCAATTATGGCTCAGGCAAATAAGGAAGTGTTCTAGAAAGAACTCTTAAAGGGATGGTTCACCTTAAGAGAGAGTTGTAACTGGGGATTTATTTGATAGGTTCGAAGTAATGGCTTTCAATAATTTCTACATCTTAACTAAGGGCTGAATGAAGACTACCATCCTAGAGATGGACAACGCATCGGCAAGGGATACCGTATTTTATCGTTTGATAAGATAGAGAATCAAGAAGATCAAGCTTATCAAGATAAGCAAGGGGGAGGTAACGAAGTAAAAGTTCCCGCTCCTATATACATAGATTAGTATAAGTGGAAGCTTCTCTATAGATGGCAGGTGACGGATGACTATCGGTAATAGCACCAAGATTATGCCTAGCAAGATCAGTAATATCCCTGATATAGTTAGAAACTGGTAAGCTTCTGGTGTAGGGTTCGGCTGCAAGCTCCTCGCCTTAGGCTTATCTATACATTGGAATTTTTAAGTTGATCTATCCTAATGAACATGAGCCTTCTGATCTCTATCTATCCACCAGATCTTGGAATATAAAGAAAAAATAAATATTAAAAATTAGTAAAACTTCCTAAAAAGGAGGTGAAAGAAATTATGCCACTTTTTGAAAAACCTCATGTAAGACACGAGAAGCATCTGTGTAGCATTGTCGAAAGTGGAGCCACCCTCGATGAATATAAGAAGCTCGTCAGGAACGCAAAGTCCGTTTGCAAGCAATGTGGGCGAGTAGCGGCGAAAGAAGAGAACCTCTGCGACCCAGTCCCCCTCTAATAACGAATGGGAACCCCCTAACGTTGAAAATATAACACACTATAGAGGGGCACTGCTATATCTATGCTCAGATGAAATTTATGACTTCATATTATCGTACTCGTGACATTGAAATGAAACAGAAAGTGGCCATACCGATGCGATGTGGACAAGTCAAGTCGCAGCATCTGCCACCTTCGCGGTCGTTCTAAACCGTCAGAAACCATGATGTGACCATCCATTATTTATCATTACAATGCCTGCTCCTCCCTTCATCCTTTTTAAAGACGATTATAGAAATTCTCATTAATTAGAAGATCAAACTACTCGTAACTTTATACAGTTCGATAACTTGAGAGATGGTATGATCTAAGATTCATGCTTAAGTTTCTATGGCTACTTCTTTTAATCTGATATTTAAAGTCCCAAAAGAAGTTTCAATTCTGATATATGCTCTTGTTCATCCATTATAATGTGTCTAATTTTGTGCTCTAATTGAAGGTATTCGTACTTTAATTCATCTTTCATTTCCATTATTTTTTTCATTATTCCTGTGTAAACGTCGACTGCATGTTTTTCGTCTTTAAGGTTTACTTCTAAAATCTCCTTTACAGTTTTGGCTGGATGCGTTTCTGCCATGCCCATAGAAGGTACTCCGTCTAAATAACTCCCAATCATCTCTCTGAACATCTCTTCATGTTTTTTCTCATCCTCAGCAATCTCTTTCAATCTTGCGATTATCGGTTCTGCATTCAATCCATTCACTTGCTCTGCATGGGCAAGGTACTGTATTCTCGCTGCATGTTCCAATCCTAAAGCCTGATTCAACATCTTTATGAGTTCTTCTTTTGTCATCATAATTCACCTATTTGGGTCTAGGATGATTAGAACTGTTTATTTAAATCTTATTGTAAGGAGGCATCGATTTGAAAGAAGAAGAGAAGGAAGAGTGGGAGATAATCTACAGAGAATACCCGTTGGAGGGGATTCCTTGGCACTCTGAAGAGCCAGCCGAATATCTTGTCGATCTTTTGAAGGAAAAGAAAGTAAAAATTGGCTTAGCGCTTGATGTTTGTAGCGGTGCAGGTAAAAATGCAGTTTATTTGGCGAAGAAAGGTTTTGATGTAACTGGTATCGATATCTCTCCAACCGCGATAAAGTATGCCAAAAAACGTGCGAGAGAGGCAGGAGTTTCAGAAAGGTGCAAGTTTTTTACAGGCAATGTTACTGAAATGAAGATCCCAAAAGACAATTTCGATTTCATCTTTGATAGAGGTTGCTATCACCATATACCTAAAGAGGATAAGCCAAAATTCGTGAAAATTATTAGCGACTCCCTCAAGAAAGGAGGAAAATATTTTTTGAGTTGCTTCAGCGATAAAAATCCACCCTGGGAGAAGAACGTGTCAAAAGAAGAGATAAGAGAGAACTTCTCTGAATACTTCCATATTGGAAGAATAAAAGATTTTGTGACAATCGAAAAAACAGGGAGAAGGTTGCACCTATACCTTGTTCTTATGACAAAGAAATAGACCAAACTACAAAAATAAGCTCTTCATCAGGCATTTTATGTCCATAAAAAAGAGGTCGGATAAAAAACCACTTGACAGTCAGCAGAACCTTAAATGAAAAAGTTTACTAATTCGATGATCAAACCACGAATAGTATGGGATATAGATTTCTGAAGAAGTTGACCAAGGTCGATGATGCTATCGCCCTTGTCTCAAAGCATCTGACGATAGAGCTTGGCAGTGAGGAGATAAACTTTGATGAAAGCTTGGGCAGAGTGTTAGCAGAGGATGTAATCTCAAGAGTCGATATTCCGCCAGTGAACAAGTCTGCCGTCGATGGTTACGCAGTCAAAGGGGTCGATCTGCTGTCTGCTTCTCGATACTCTCCCTTAAGGTTGAAAGTAGTGGACGAAGTCAAGATAGGCGAGAGACCTTCAAAAGGGGCTCAAGGAGCTGTAAAAGTTGCTACTGGGTCCGCTCTGCCCGATGGCTTTGATACAGTGATCCCAGCCGAATACGTCGATCTTATAGAAGATGATGAAATCGAAGTCTTGAGGAGTTTCCCTATAGGTGATAACGTCATCCAAAGAGGGGAGGACGTCAAGAAGGGCAAAGTAGTTCTAAAAAGAGGTCGGATAATGAACCCCTTCGATATAGGGATGCTTGCTCAGCTAAAGAAGACGAGAGTCAGAGTCCTTGAAAAGTTACGCATAGCGATACTGCCTACGGGGAGTGAGATGATCGAACCTGGTGAAGGAGGGGATTTATACAAGACTGTCGATACAAATGCCTATACCCTGTCTGCCCTGTGCAGAGAGTCATGGATGGAAGCTCATCACATCAATGCTGTGAAGGACGATCTTGAAACTCTTACACAAGCCATCAGATCAGCCATAAGGAATAATCATGTCCTTATCACCACTGGAGGTACTTCAGTAGGAGAGCTCGACCTTGTGCCAGAGGCAGTCCAAAGGGCTGAAAGTGTCAAATCGATGGTAAGGGGGATAGGGATTCGACCAGGGAGGCCGACAGGAGTAGCAGTGGTGGATGGTAGGCTAGTCTTCATGCTTTCTGGCTTTCCTACAGCATGTATTGTAGGCTTTATCGCCCTCGTCAGACCTCTGTTGTATAAGGTTATCAATGCTCCAGAGCCCCCAAAACCCATCGTCAGAGCCATACTGAAGTCTAAAGTGGCTTCTAGCCTTGGGGTGGCGAGCTATGTGAGAGTTAAAGTAGGGAGAGTAGGTGAAGAACTCTTTGCTGAACCAGTCAGAGTGATGGGATCGAGCTCTATTTCCTCTCTCACAGAGGCTAACGGCTTTCTTATAATACCGCCTGAATCAGAAGGCTTTGATAGCGGCTCAGAGGTACAGATCCATCTCTATGACTCGATTCAAGGATAAGGATCGTAATTGGGGAGAGTAGTCTTCAAAAAGCTGGTCAATGTTGAAGAAGCCCTTGAGGCTTTGTATGAACATGTAAAGCCCCATCCTTTAGGGGTTGAAGAGGTAGAGATCAAAGAGGCTTACGGGAGAATCTTGGGAGAAGATGTGATCGCCAGAATCGATCTTCCCCCTTTCTCAAGGGCCATCCTAGATGGCTATGCTGTCAGAGCCATAGATACATCCTTTGCGTCAGAAACGAACCTCGCAAGGCTGAAGGTGATAGGCAGAATCCCTGCTGGTGAGCCTCCTCTATTGGAGGTTAAGGAGGGAGAATGTATAGAGATAGATACGGGTGCCTTCCTTCCAAGAGGCACAGACGCTGTAGTCCGTGTCGAAGACACGTCTATCGATGGAGATGAAGTAATGATCTACGACTCAGTAGGGAAAGGCTCAGGCATAGCAGCGATGGGCTCAGATGTATATCATGGTCAGTTCGTGATGAGTGAGGGTAAAGAGATTACAGCTGAGAAGGTTGGGGTGTTGGCAGGACTAGGCTACCACAAGGTCGATGTACTGATGAGGCCTCATGTTGCCATCTTCTCTACAGGAAATGAGCTTATAGAACCAGGAGAAGAATTAGGAGCATCCAAGATCTACGATGTCAACCAATACTCTATAGGAGCTTTAGTCCAGAAGTCAGGTTGCATACCGATCTATCTTGGCATAAAGAAAGACAAGATCGAAGAAATCCGTGAAGCAGTTGTAGAAGGCTTAAGATGCGCCCATGTTGTAATAATGTCTGGCGGTACATCGGCTGGAATCAGCGACTTAGCCTATAAGGTGTTTGATGGACTTGGAGGTCCTGGTCTTATAGTTCATGGAATAGCCGCAAAGCCAGGGAAGCCCACGATAATCGCAGCCATAGGTGATAAGCCCATCTTCGGGTTGCCAGGATTTCCAGTCTCAGCTTTGGTCATATACGATCTGATCGTTGATCCTTTTCTAAGGGTCATGTCTGGAAAGAAGGATGAAGTTAGGAGAAAGTTGAAGGCAAAACTGGCGACAAGGCACGTATCTGAGAGGGGAAGAAGAGAGTATCTCCCCGTATTTTTAAAACATAGAAGAAAGGCTCTGATCGCAGTACCTATTCTTGGAGGCTCTGGTGCAATAGCATCCCTCAGTTCTGCGGATGGCTTTGTGGAGATTCCTGAAAACGTGGATCTGATAGAGAAGGAAGAAACTGTTAGAGTGGATCTTTTTTCAGATGCAAGATCGGCCGATCTTATAGCTGTAGGCGACTCAAGTCCTATATCACAGATAATCCTAGAGGAATTAAGAAGATCGGGTGAAAAAGTAAGGGCTGAGTTCAGGGGGCTTGAGCATGGCCTAACATGGATCAGAGATGAAATCGCAGACCTGTTGGTGGTTTGCAGACCAGAGGGTGAGCCGATCTTGGACCCATCTAGGTTTCCCTCCAGACTTACCAATCTCAGAAACTTTAAAATGAAGATGGTCTGGGCTTCCTATGATAAGGAGATATTTTACCCAGGCTCGACATTCGCCTTGCCCCGAATTGGCTCAGGCCTGAGAAGGTATGCCGAAGATAGTATAAGGAGGAGGGTAAAGGATTTCGATGTAATAGAGACATGGTCTTATGATGCAGCGATGGATCTGATCTTAAACCGAAGGGCCACATCTGCCCTCTTACCTTTGTATATTGCTACAAAGTATGGTGTCAAATTCATCGATGCATTTTCTGCAAATGTCAGATATCTTGTCTGTGATGAGGTTCTTTCCACTAGGGTAGGTAAGAGGTTGCTACGAAGGATAAAGAGTAAGGAACTGGACTTGACCTTGAGTTCTTTACAAGGAATATCTTAAGTTCGACTTCCCGATTTTAAGATATCTGGCTTATTCGTGACAACTCCGTCTACACCCATTTTGATCAAGTAATTCACTTTATCAAGATCATCCACCGTCCAAGGATATACCTCCAGCTCATGCTCATGGGCTTCTTCGACCATCTCTTGTGAGACGTACTTGTACTCAGGAAATAATGCCTTCGCATGAGCACTTAATGCAAGCTCTGACGGTCTGATCGGATGGCACTTGAAGATAACCCCTGTCTTTATGATCGGATTGATCTCCTTTACCTTCCTCACTATAGGATGGTAGAATGAAGTTATTATGGCCCCTTTTTCGATACCTTCTCTTTCAACGATCTTGACTACAGATTCTTCTATATTCATAACCTTTATCTCGATCACCAGTATAGCTTTCTGCCTTACAGAATCGATCACTTCTTTAAGAGTTGGAATCCTCTCTCCTTTCCCAGCATCCAACTTCTCCAACTCCTCCAGAGTTAGGTCCTTGACATACCCCTTCCCCTTCGTCGTCCTGTCCACACTCTCATCATGAATCACCACTATCCGACCGTCTTTACTCGATCGAACATCCACCTCGATCATATCTGCGCGAACCTTCAATGCCCCTTCGATGGCTCTCAAGGTGTTCTCTGGTTCGTAAGAAGAAGCCCCCCTATGGGCGATTATCAACATACCATTTATTTGATGAAAGGTAACTTTTAAAATTAAGGACTCCTTTCCCAATAATTGTAATGGAAGACGATCTTGGGTTTGGCATGATAGACAAGCTCGTGAAGATGATCGAAGATAAGAAGCTTGGACTCGATCCTGAAGTCTTGGCATACTGGTTCAAGATAATCGAGGCTGATGCCAAATCTCTCTGTCCTGAGGATCTACGTGATACCATATCCATGAAGCAAGACCCTGTATTATGGATGAAGTTCAAGGTCAAAGCATCGAGGCGCACAGTGCCTTTCCTGATACAGGCTATAGAGAAGAATCTATCATTGATGCCCTACGCTACAAGACTTTACTTCATGAAGGTTGGCGAGATCATAGAGGACGAAGCCTCTCGCTTTTACGTGTAGGCGATCGATATTCTACGCCCCATAAATTATGCTGCCACTCTCTTTTGCCACTCTAATCCCTGAAGCTCTCCCCTCCAACTCTGCCTTAAATCTATCAGAGCCAAGCATCTTTATGAAGGAATTCACAAGGGGTTTCTTCAAACGTTTTCTATCTATTACAAAGTCGAAATGCTCCTCCAATAATGGAACGAAATCCAGCCCATATCTCTCAGCTATAGCCCTGATGCCAACCCCTACATCTGCTTTGCCATGGACCAAGGCCTTTGCAACCTCTGTGTGAGAATTCGCCTTTACATCGTATCCCTTGATCTTCTGTAATACTTCTCTGGAATTTAGCCCCCTCCCTTCAGCCATCCTCTTTATCTCTCTATCAACGATGGATCTTGTCCCTGAGCCCAAACCTCTGTTCACAAACTTTACATCCCTTCTAAGAAGGTCTTCAAAGCCCTTGATATTCTTGGGGTTGCCTTTAGCTAAAAGAAATCCTTGTTCACGTAGGTACCCCCTAACCACAACAGCTTTATCATCTATGAAGTATCTCTTTAGGAAAGGCAGATTATACTCCCCTGTCTCTTCATCAAGCAGGTGCACCCCTGCTATATCGGTCTCGCCAAGCATCACGGCAGCCAGCCCTCCAGATGAGCCTACACTGACCAACTCTGATCTGAATTTCGACTCTTCTGCCAGTAACTCGATGAGAATCTCGATCCCAATACAATGGCTTCCAATTATAGATAGGTCTGGAACCGTAATGTCATGGCTGAAGAGTTTTGACTTGACTTTAGGTTTCCCTACTTTATAAGATAGCAATTCTTCTATCTGTTTTTCAAGGTTTTTGTATTCTTGTAAAATCGACAACCCCACCTCTGTAAGCTTGGCTCCCCCTCCAGACTCTCCCCCCCTTCTCGCCTCTATGATGAGCTCTCCCAAGATCTTGCTGACTCGATCGATCGCATTCCAAGCATAAGCGTAAGAGATTCCCAATGCCTTAGCCGTGCCCATGAAAGACCCGACCGTCTGTATCCCTTCTAGTATCTGAGCCTCTTTCTCCCCGATCAGGTATCTCCCATCATACTCTAGCCATGCAGTGAAACTAGGGGTATATCTTGGTTTCATTCGATATGAATTGGAGCCGTTATACTTATAAAGATATATCGAACTTCAGGCATACTATTCTACATGTACTCTGAAGATATCCATGTCCAAGCCAATCAAAGTCAAGAATTCTCGGACTGCCTTTTCCACATCCTTGGCCTGAGTAATGTATCTGCCCACTATCAGAATGTCTGCACCAGCCTTAAGAGCTTGCTGAGTGTTTCCTGGCTCTATTCCTCCCGCAACTGCCATAATTATCTTCTTGCCCTTGAAGGTCTCCTTGATCTCTTTTATAAGATCCCATCTCGTCTTTCCACCCTTCTCCTCATCGATACCTCTGTGAAGAATTACAACTTCAGGGAGTTCTGCCAGTGACTTTAAAGTTCGAATAGGGTCTTCTACATCCATCATATCCACGAAAGAGTAGATCCCAAGCCTCTTCGCTTCATAGATGAACTTGTCAAGCGTATCCTTGGATGCTAGACCAGAAGCAACGACTGCATCAGCAGTCTCTTCATACGCCAGATCTGCCTCAACTTGACCTACATCCAAGGTCTTCAAGTCCGCAACTACGAAGACATCTTTTGCGATCTCTCTCAGATCACGGATGACCTTGACCCCATACTTTTTGATTAGAGGAGTACCTGCCTCTAGGATTATTCTATCGCTCGCCGGCAATTGGTTTATGACTGACTTCACCTTTTCGAGATCAGGGATGTCTAGAGCTATCTGTAGATAAGGCGGCATCCATAGCCTTGGAACTCTGAAGCCCATGATTGCATGAGTTGCCCTGTCCTTATCGTATATAATTTTATCGAGGGATGGATAGTTGATCAACGCTCTTTTAAGGGCCAACTTCGTGGCACCATAGTTATAGTGGTATATCTTTCTGTAATCTTTGGCCTCTGGATGGATGAATACACTACAGATTATTACCCAATCATCGATCTTATCCTTGGGGATCACTCCTTCTTCTAAAGAATCGGCGATCGCCTTTGCTACAGCTGCTTGAGCTGGACCGAAGATCTTCGCAGCCTGCTCCATGTCCTTTATGGTCACCTTCGGTACTATTAGAGTAAAGGGCTTGGAGGGTAAGTTAGGTCGAATGACTGCAAGTAATGGGGTATGGCCTGCAGATAGGGTTGTGAGACCATTTGCGAACGCTTGCCCCACAGGCCCTTCTTTATCGCCTATGATAAGGTCTATGTGAGCTAGTTCAGGTTCCTTCCCTATCAACGCTTCCCCTATAAGGTAAAGACGGTTCGACATTTACGGGACACAACTTGAATAAAACAGCCTCTATTTAAATGCCTTACTGATGCTTGCACCGATATCTTAATAAAGATATATCGATCGATATATTGAGTAGAATATAACGGTGGGAGAATGAAAAGAAATAAAGTAATCTGGACTAGTATCGTTATCGTAGCAATCGTTATTTCAATCTTTGGTACGGCTTACTATGTAGGCGCCTTTGCCAGCAAAAGGTCGAAGCTAGTGATATCTACGACAACAAGCCTCTTTGATACAGGTCTCCTAGACGAAATTGAGGATCGATTTGAAGCCAAGTATCCTATCGATCTTTACTTCATATCAGTCGGAACAGGTCTCGCAATCGAGCACGCGAAAAGAGGCGATGCTGACATGATGCTTGTACACGATCCGTCAATGGAATCTACATTCTTATCGGATGGGTACGGTCTTTGCAGGAAGATCATTGCCTATAACTTCTTTGTTATAGTGGGTCCAGAAGACGATCCTGCGGAGATCGAGGGTCTATCGCCTTCAGAAGCTTTGATAAATATAGTCGAGGCTGGCAGAAAAGAAGAGGCCAAATGGGTATCACGGGGAGACAGTTCTGGGACTCACTCAAAAGAAAAAAGTCTCTGGACCATGGCTGGTTTTGACTCCAATGAATTAAAGAATGAAGGATGGTACATAGAGGCAGGTGCTGGCATGGGGACAACTCTAGGGATTGCAAATACGTATTCAGCTTACACTCTTGCCGACTTGGGTACCTATCTGGCATATTACGATTACGGTGTGCCTACACCTGGAAAGGTTAGTCTCGTAGTGCTCGTAGACCAAGGTCAAGAGCTTCTAAACGTCTACAGTACTATGGCTGTCAACCCAAGCATACATGAAGAACTGAACTTTGAGGGTGCCATAACTTTCATAAAATTCTTGATCTCTGAGGAAGGTCAAAACTTAATCGGGGAATATGGACAAGGAGACTATGGTCAAAGCCTCTTCTTTCCGGCCGTGGAATTGCTGAAAGAAAACACGGACTCAACCCTCGTTGGTTGGATCGAAGATTACGCCTATATCGATGGAGAAGAGTGTCCGCCAGAATATCAGGACGGTCATCCTGAACTGTACATTTGATATCGTTTCCAGCAAATTTAATGATGTTAAATGGCATCCGAAATACTCGAAGTGCTGATAGAGGCCTTAGAACTCGTCTTTTCGGGCGACCCTACATTTTTAGAGATTACAACGAGGTCTATCCTAATTTCTGGAACGGCAACCCTTCTCTCAGCTCTATGGGGTGCCCCTATAGGCATGATCTTGGGCCTAAAAAAATTTCGAGGAAAAACTCTTTTAAAGAGTCTTTTTAACGCTCTGTTAGGTATACCTACTGTAGCCTTGGGATTGATTCTTTATCTCTTCCTTTCACGGTCAGGCCCCTTAGGTTTCTTACAAATTCTATATACCCCTGTTGGGATCATCATCGGACAATCCATCTTAATAACTCCTATAACGGTCAGTTTTGTCACTAGCGCCATAGAGTCTGTTGACCCAGAGATAAGGGATCTGGCAAGAACTTTGGGTGCTTCAGAGACCCAAGCCTCTATAACGGTTCTAGGAGAATCTTCTGGTGGCTTTCTTCTTGCCGTTATTGCCAGCTTTAATAGAGCTATAGCCGAACTTGGCGTTGCTCTAATGATTGGAGGGAACATAAAAGGCATTACAAGGGTCTTGACAACTACGATAGCCTTGGAGACCACTAGAGGTGAAGTAGTGTTGGCGATAGCCTTGGCTATAATATTGTTGACGATAGTTTCGGTTTTAAGCCTGTCAATAAACCTCATTCAGAGGCGTAGGACATGAGTTATTTGATAGAGCTCAAAGGTGTAACTAAAAGGTATGGAGAGGTGGTAGCTCTCAATAACGCCAGCCTAAAGGTCATGAAAGGCGAAATACTCACCATAATTGGTCCGAATGGCTCCGGAAAGACTACCTTGCTACGAATAATGGCTGGAATCGACAGGCCGACGAGTGGAGAGTTTTACTTTGATGGTGTAAAAGTCGATGGTGGCAACATGAGCGAAATCAGATTGAGGGGTACCATGGTCTTCCAAAGAACCGCCCTCTTCAATGCAACCGTCTACAAGAATCTGGCCTATGGCCTAAAACTGAGAGGATACCCGAAGAATGAGATCAAAGAGAAAGTTAAAGAGGTTCTAAGGCTGGTTAGGCTAGAAGGCTATGAGAATAGATCTACAAAGAAACTTTCTGGAGGTGAGCAACAGAGAGTATCACTGGCCAGAGCCCTGGTCCTAGAAACGGAGCTTCTGCTCTTAGATGAGCCCACAGCCAACCTTGATCCAAAGAATGTTTCGATCATAGAGGAGACCATCTCTCAAGTAAACAAAGAAAGACATGCCACCATAGTTATGGCTACTCATAACATCTTTCAGGCAGAGACCCTTGCCAATAGGCTGGCCATTCTTCTTGAAGGTAAGATAGTAGAAGTTGGTACAGCTAAAGGGGTATTTAATTTTCAGTCAAAGTATTTAGCAAGCTTTGCGAGACTTGAAAATGTTTTTCTAGGTACTTCAAGGATAACAGAAGATGGTACATCGCTTGTAGAGATAGGCGATGGGATAGAGATCGAGGCTGCTGTAGAGAAGACTGGGAAGGCCACCATATACATGAGGCCTGAGGATATCACCCTCTCAAAGATTCATACGGCTTCAAGTGCAAGAAATACCTTCAAAGGGAGGATAGTTGGGATATCAGACTTAGGATCGGTAATGAGGTTAAGGATAGATGCAGGGAAGGAATTCATCGCCCAGATAACCAAGAAATCTTTTGTCGAGATGCAACTTAACATCGATATTGAAGTCTTTTTTACTTTCAAAGCATCATCAGTACACATGATCTAACATAGGACAAGTTCAACTACGATAATTATGGCGAAATACAATAAGATCCAAGAAAGATGTAGGCAAGGATCTTATTCTTGCTCGATAGGGATGTAGTCGAGGTGGTTACGGTGGATAATCCTTCAAAAGGTGAGACCATCTGCTAAGTCCGTTGCACAGGCTACATCAACTGCTCATTGATTGCCTATGTAGCGCTCCGAACTCAATTATATAGTTAAAATTTATCGATTTTAATTCAAAAATTTATTGAATTTTGATATATGTAATAATGGATAAAAAGAATTTAAGTTCTATGGAAAAATATAATAGTGTGCTCCTCTTTTCTTCGATAAGGAGAATGTCCTATGAGTGAAGAAGTAGAAAAGAAAAAAGTTCTCGGCACTGCTCCAATAATCGCCATCGCGATGGCTCTCATAGGTCCTGCAGCATACGGTGTTGGATTCTTCCCGGCTATGCTGGGAGAAGGTACTGGGCCAGTACTGGCCTTACCAATTCTTATCGGTACTTTGGCATGTATCTTTACAGCGATTAGCGTCGCTGTACTTGCAATGAAGTTCGCCTACTCTGGTGGTGCATATGCGTATTCAAGAGAGGCCATGGGCGTACATGCCGGTTTCATGGTCGGATGGGCTACAGTATTGGCATACTTCTTCCTTCCCACTGCTGGAGCATTATTCGCAGGAATCTATGGTGACGTATTCATCTCATCCCTCGCAGGTGTGCCTGGAGGCACATACCTATATCTAGACATATTGATTGCAGTCTTAGCAGCACTTGCCATGCTATTCATTGCATACCGCGGGATAGAGGCAGGTGGAAGTACTATGATGGCAGTTCTTGTAGTTCAAATTCTGCTCGTATTCATCATTGCAGCATGGGCTCTTACCGCGATTCCACCAGGCGCCAATTACGGGGCTCCTTTCGATCCGTCATTCACAAGCTGGGCTGCCATAGGAGCGCAACCTAATAACTGGGGATTCATAGCGGCTGCCGGTTTCATATTCTTCTTCGCTTTCTACGGCTTCGATGGTACAGTCGTCTTCGCTGGAGAGGCCAAAAATCCATACAGGAGTTGTGCTCTCGGTGCGATACTTTGCATTCTGATTGTAGGCACCATATACGTCTTTTGGGCATGGGCTAT
>JACGUG010000077.1 GCA_024256285.1 archaeon | reverse complement strand
ATCATGACTAAGCTACGGCAGCTCACTGAGGAGACTGGAGCATCTCTGTGCAACGTTGTCCACCTCCGTAGGATGTCTGGTGACAAGGGCCATGAGAGAGGAGGAGAGGTTACTCTTAACCAGCTTAGAGGTAGCCACTCTATCGCTCAACTCTCGGATGCAGTCATCTCTGGAGAAAGAGATCAGCAAAGTGATTGTGAATTTGAATCTAACCTACTTCAGCTACGTGTGTTGAAGAATAGGTATGCCGGTATGGTAGGTCCAGCAGGATGGCTCTATTATGATCGGAAGACTGGTAGACTAACTGAAGTACACGATAAGGAGGCTTGGCTATCTGAAATGAAGAATGAAGAATTTTAAAAATGAATAGTAAGAATAGGGGAACTTTTTCCCTTTTTTGTTGTCTAAGTAATGCTTAAGGTTAAAAATGCTAGAAGGAGAAAAAATGAAGACGATTAGTGCAGTCCATGCGATGTGGTTTAAGTTGGCTATGTATAGAGTAGAGGCAGAAGAAGCCTGGAAGGAGTATATTAATGCCAACAGCGATTGATCAACTGCTTGAAGAGTATCAAGAATTCACTAAAACAACTGCCCTGTATCCTCAAGCTAACACAGGCCATCCACTAGAGATTGTTTACCTTGGCCTGGGCCTAATGGGAGAGTATGAAGAGTGGAGTCAGGGAAATTTTGATATTAAAGAAGCGGGAGATATCCTTTGGTATTGTTCTCAGCTTTGTAATGTTTATAATAGATCTTTAGTGGGCTTCGATATTACAACAGACGCGGGGCCTTCTACAGATAAACCAAATCTTTCTAACTCTCTGAAAAAACTTCTAAGAGATAATAAAGATGTAGAAAGAGATATTATAGTTTTTATGCGCTATGTCCTTACTCGTATAACTTGGCGATATAAGTATTTCAATTCAGCTTATACGGTTGAAGAGGGCTATATAAAAACTATTCAAGAGAATATAAAAAAGCTTTCTAGCAGAAAAGAAAGGGGCGTACTACAGGGTGATGGAGATGACCGATGAAACAAGAAGTGTTTTGGGGGCTTATCGCAGGAATCATCTTGCTTTCTGCAGCCTTCTTCGCAGGGCAATATGTAAATCAGCAGTATATGACTCAAAAGATGACAGACGACAAACAAGACGCACTGATTCAGTATCTAATAAACCAACGAACAGATCTTATGAAGGCTCTTTAATGGAAGGCGCTAGGAAAGATGATCAAGGCAAAACTAACATGTCTTATCTCTTCGAGTACTTTCCTGATGCTCTAAAGGCCATAGCAGAGGTTAGTGACTTTGGGGCTACTAAGTATGCCTATGGAGGTTGGAAGGAGGTTAATGGAGGTCTCAGGAGGTACGAGAGCGCACTAGGAAGACACCTATTAGATCAGTATCTTGATGGCCCATACGACAAAGAGAGTGGCCTGCTACATAAAGCACACTTAGCTTGGAATGCAGTAGCTACTCTCCAACTGTATATAGAGAAAACAAAAGATGCCTAGTTTTTATAATGAATTGGAGAAACAAGCTAAGTGACGTGGCTAATTCATGAGTCTAGTAACCCCTACGTTGCATCAATAGAAACTAGGGCTGATGACAAAGGGGTTATTATTCGGATGGCGGTGGATCAGCTCTGGGTAGATCCAGACACTGATGAACAAGAGGTGTTAACTGAATATTATGAGAAAGAGGAAGCATGATGCTAACAGTAGATATACTGGAATATAATGAATTAACAGAGGAACAAAAAGAAGTTGTCTCTAATAATGGTGTAGGGAAAAAGAATGCATCGTATCTTTGTGTCAGCTATGATGGAACCGTCATAGCTCTTGAATCTGATGCTATGGAGCCAGAAGATGCTACCTTTTATCGTGATTTAAGTTGGATTCGTGATCTATTACTAGATTGCTATAATTTTGGGCTTCTAGAGTAGCAAACAGAAGGTGGATAAAATGACTAGGTGTACTGCACCTTGTAAGAACGACAGGTGTTACCTCAATACTTGGCTGACTGAAACAGACAGATCTGAGTTTGATTATGATATGTCAGATGAATGTCCTGATTTTGAATACGACAATGGTGAGCCAATTGAAGAAGAGTATAAGGAGCTAGATTTTAATGACGATTGAAGTAAAGGAAAACGAAAGGCAGTTTCTTGCCGCTGTTATAGATCTCTTGAAGAGTGATTATAAAGATGTGAAGTATACTATTAGTCCTATAGAGGGGGAAATTAAGATTCATAACAAAGATGATCTAACTGATCAGGAGCAGCTTCAACTTGGTACTACCTTAGGAGCTTTGGCAGCATATTTTAAGGTGGAATAATAGTTATTGAGTGGACATATGAATAGGTTAAAGCTTACTGCCAAAAAAGAGGTTGGAAACATACAGTAATTAATTAAGGAGAGCGTATGAGTTTTGAACAAACATCATACCCAGACTATAGTCAGTTTATATATCTCTCTCGCTATTCTAAATGGCAAGAGCATCTACAACGTCGAGAGACTTGGGATGAAACAGTATATCAAAGATGGTTAAGATTCTGGAAGGATGAGTTAACAAGGCAAGGTAAACTTACCCCTAAAATTGAGGATACCTTAGCGGAGTTAGCAGACGCTATCTACAGGCAAGATGTAATGCCCTCTATGCGGTCTCTAATGACTGCTGGCATAGCCTTAGAGAGAGATCATGTAGCAGCGTATAACTGTTCTTATGCAGCCGCTACAGGGCGCGGGAAGGCTCTACAGATATATACCCAAGAGATGGAGGATCTAGGGTTTGATGAGCCTATTGTAATTAAACTTAAAAATCCAATATCGTTTGATGAGTTTCTTTATATTCTATTATGTGGAACAGGCGTAGGTTATAGTGTAGAGCGTCAGTATATAGTCAATCTTCCTACGGTTGGCCAGAAATTAGATAGAAGCATTTACCGAAGGACAAATAAAAACTACCCCGGAGTTCCCAAAAATGAGCTTAGCTACTTTAACCGAAAGTCAAATACGATACAAGTGGCCGATTCTAAGTATGGCTGGGCTTCCGCCCTCCGAATTCTTATTGTCGAATGCTACAACGGGAATTTTGGTATTAAATGGGACGTGTCTAAGGTTCGCCCCGCCGGAGAGAAGCTTAAGACGTTCGGAGGAAGAAGCTCGGGGCCGGACCCACTGGTAGAGTTATTTCAATTTGTAGTTAGTTTATTTAGTTCAACAGGCAAGAGAAAGTTAACCTCTCTAGAAGTTCATTCGATTATTACTAAGATAGCTTCTATTGTAGTTGTAGGTGGTGTACGTCGTAGTGCTTTGTTAGGACTATCTAATCTTTCTGACGACAGGATGAGACATGCTAAATCAGGGAATTGGTACATCGCTAACCCCCATTTTGCATTAGCAAACAACTCAGCTTGTTATACTGAGAAGCCAGATGCTGAAACTTTTATAAGGGAGTTTGGTGCGCTGATTGAATCAAAGTCTGGAGAACGTGGTTTCTTTAATAGACAGGCTAGCCAAAAGCAAGCAGCAAGGAATGGAAGAAGAGACTATACTTGGGACTTTGGGACAAATCCGTTAAACTTAGCGGCTTAATAGAGTAATCTATTTTGAAAACTAATCTAAAAACAGGGAACACCTATCGGGCAACCCTGTGCCAATCCAGTAATGGAAGGTGCAACGACTGTGAGTAATACCGACAAAAAACAAATAACTAAATTGTTATCTTATATGGCTACTTTTGATGGGGGCCTTTATATTGTAAATCGTAACGACAGGCCTATGAAAATCAATAATGCCATGTTTATTATGAATATGAGGGAAGAGAATAGAGATTATGTGGAGTGGGTCGCAAGTATTATATCAGAAATAACTGGGGTTAAAGTGACCGATAGATCTGATTACAATACAGATAGCTGTAAGCGACAGCCTCAACTGCGGCTCTTTAGTCAAAGACACCCTCAATTAACTATTCTAAGGAATAGAATATACACTCCAGATAATAAAAAAGTTATTGATCCCCATATGCTAAAGTTGATGGACGCAGAAGCTCTAGCTATAATTTTTATGACTGATGGTGGATCATACTTAAACAAAGGTAAGTATCCAGAAATTTCATTACACACAAAAGCTTTTAGTTATCAAGATAATATGGCTTTAAGTAAAGCTATTTATGATAAGCTGTCTATCAGGTCTACTGTTAATAGGCAGAAAAATTATTATTTTATAAGAATTAAAAGTAAAGATGTACAGCTTTTTGTGGATACTGTGATACCTCATGTACTTCCTAGTTTTAGGTATAAACTCGAACGATTAGCCCCAGTAATTAATCTGGGTGATGAGACAGTCTGTTCTTTAGAG
>JACGUG010000017.1 GCA_024256285.1 archaeon | reverse complement strand
CTATCTGGACTATCCAATAACGTGAAATCTTCTGGTGCAGATGTTGGCATAGCCTATGATGGCGATGGAGATAGGGCGATTTTTTGTGATGAGAAAGGGGTCATCCATTGGGGGGATATGACCGGTACCCTATTGGTCGATTGCCTTCTTAAGAAGTCTCCAGGTGCCCTTGTAGTCACAACAGTTAGCACATCTCAGATGGTCGATTTGGTTGCTGAGAAGAGGGGTTCCAAAGTTCTCAGGACTCGTGTGGGAAGTGTCGAAGTCTCAAGGGCAATGATCGACAATGATGCTTTACTGGGCTTAGAAGAGAACGGTGGTTTCTTTTATGCGCCTCACATTCCGGTAAGAGATGGGTTGATGACCTCTGTTCTGATCTTAGAGGCTCTATCACATGATGGTAGACCATTTTCTGAGATTCTTGCAGAACTGCCCAAGTTTCATCAAAGGAAGGCGAAGTTCGAGTGCCCCAATGAAATTAAAAAGAAGGTGATGAGAGAGATAGAGAGAAGATCCACGGGAAAGGTAGAGAAGATAGACGGGGTTAAGATACGGACTAACGAGAGCACATGGATATTGTTAAGACCCAGCGGTACAGAACCATTGATCAGGGTCTTTGGGGAGTCGAAGGATGCTAAAAGGTTGGATGAACTGATCGAGAGATATTCATCTATAGTGGAGGAGATCATTGAAAAAATAAAAGAGGGATAGATGTTACTTTAGATCTAGATGAGGAAACTCAGCCTTCTTTAACCCAAGTTCTTCTTGAAGAGTACGAATCCTTTTGGCGTACTCTGTCATCTTCCCCTTATCATCTTGCACTTTGGCAATCTTGTAAGCCTTCCAAGCCTTCTTAAGAGCAGCCCATGTCTGACCTTTTGTATATTTTTCAGAAGACATCTCTCATAACCTTGGTATGTCTCATATCCCATGAAATATAAGCTTTTCACTTGAGAAGTTACTTTATTTAAGGTGCACCCATCCTCTTCGCTCTATCTCGGTCTTCTTACCATCAAGGGATAGGTAGACTTTTGGAGAATCGGCAGTAACCTTTCCTATCTCCATCAGCCTTTCTCCCATCCTCTTAGCTACTTCATAAGCTTGGCTTAACCTATCCTTTGGGATGGTTGTAACTATCTCGTACTCCTCTCCACCGTAAAGGACTAGGTCGTCCATGCTCAAATCATTCATATCAGAAAATACATGAACCTCCTCTGTTGTGGGCAATTCGTTTATCTCTATCCCAACTTTGCCATGTGTTGCTATTTCATAAAGTGAGAGGGCTAAACCATCGCTAGAGTCTATAGAAGATGACATGATGTTTTTCTTTGCCAATGCCACCCCCAATCTTAGCTTTGGCTTAGGCATAACGACAGCCGAAACCGCTCTCTCTTTAAATTCAGGCTCAGCCTTCAAACCATCGAGCATGATCCTCAGCCCAGATGAGGAATAGCCAAAAAAACCAGATGTCACCACTGCATCCCCAGGCTTAGCGCCCTTTCTCTCTACGATCTTATCGGCGAACCCTATCATGCAACAGTCGATTATGAAGCAATCTGCCTCATTCGTATCCCCACCCAGAATCTCTATTTGAAATTCCTCTTTCGCTTTCTTGAAGCCCTTTGCAAGCTCTCTGATCTCACTTTCTTCTACTCCTCTAGGAACTCCTAGGGAAGTTAGGGCGGCTGAGGGAATTACCCCTTTGGCGGCAAAATCGCTTACACACATGACTATGGACTTTCTTGCAACTTGATACAGATTCATACCCTTAGGAACATCGGTCTTTTCAACAAGCATATCGCTCTTTATCACAACCTTGCCTTTCTTTGTGGGCAGGTAGGCTACATCATCCCCTATCTTTGAGAAACTTGGCTTTGGCTGTCCTATAGTTTCGACTATTATCCTTATTATGTCAAGCTCATTCAGCCCTTCTCTCAAAAGCATCCCTCAAAACTTCTATTCGCTTTAAGTAACGATCCATCATCTCTTCTGCCTCATCCTTAGATCTAGCCTCGACCGATATCCTCAACACATCTTCAGTCCTAGATCGTCTTACAAGAACCCATGTATCTTCTGTTGGATTGAATTTGATACCATCCATTGTATCAGCATTCGGAATCTCTTGAAGCAACCTATCTATTATCTTCTTCCCTTCTTCTTTGCTACAATGGATCTTCTTCCTTATCTGATGGTGGCTTGGTAGATCTTTGATCAGATCGCTCAACTGCCCTCCTTTCTTCACTATATTTGAGATCAAAGCCGAGGCTAAGACGCCGTCTCTACATCGAACAAAATCTGCCAAGATCAAGCCACCACTGCTGCCTTCGCCCCCCACCCTACATCTTCTTTTCATCATCTCCTCGACAACGTTCGCCTCTCCCACCTTGGCATAGAAGACCTTGCCACCTATGTCTTCGATTATCTGCTCGACCCCCATCGATGTATCTATACTTACTACAATTTCTTTCATCCTTCTCTTCTCCATAAAGTACTTCAAGCATATCATCAAAGTGAAGTCTCCTGATAACTTTCGGCCTTTCTCATCGACCATTACAACTCTATCTGCATCAGAGTCGTAGGCAAACCCCACATCACAACCATTTGTTACTACATTCTCTGAAAGGTCGTTAAGACTATCTGTGACAGGGTCTATCGCCCTTGAGAATATGCCGGAAGCATCGTTGATCGTTGTAACCTTGCACCCTAACCATCTGAATACCTTTGGCACAAAGAGGCTCCCTACACCACCTCCAAGGTCTAAAGAGACCTTTATCCCTTCACAAGAACCTCTACCAACATATGAAGTCAAATCCTCTGGGTAGATCGAACAAATCTTTGAGTAGTTGCCCACTTTCATCGAAGCTGAGTAAGAGCTTGAACCCATGCTTAAAAGAGAGCTCAACTCCCTTTCGAATACCCCCCTTCCTTTGAACACGAATTTCAATCCATTCCATTCAGGGGGGTTATGGGATGCTGTGGCAATCAAACCGCCTTTCAGCCCCCTTCTAGTCACCTCTTTGAATACAGCCGGGGTCGATACTGTGCCGAGGTCAAGGACATCACAGCCAGTTCCCATGAGCCCAGCAATCACTACATTTGAAACTATGATACTTGAAGGTCGGGTATCCCTCCCAACCGCACATGAACCGCCTTCGATGAACCTACCAAATGCCCGACTGATGCTCGCTAACTTAACGAGGTCTAGATCGTAACCCACTATCCCCCTGAAGCCTGATGCGGACAAAATAACCAAGGCTATTCCTTGAGAGTTTAGCCGATAAAATAATATAAACTATATGTGTTAGGAGAATATCGAAGCCTCGGTAGCTCAGCTGGAAGAGTTCGTCCAAGAGCGAGTGCCTCGTAAGCACTAGGTCGTGGGATCGAGACCCACCCGAGGCTTCTTAGAGACTACCTTCAAATTTAAAAGCCAGTTCAATTCATCTACAATCAGCGGGGGTTGCCAAGTTAGGTCAAAGGCGCAGGCCTGTAAGATAGTTTGGCCAGAGGCGCCTGTCCCGTAGAAAATGTAGCGGAAGGGTTCGTGGGTTCAAATCCCACCTCCCGCACTTGTATTGGGCTGAAAGCACAATCTTCATGAAAGCAGTCATCTAAGGAAAGAATTTCTCACAAAAGCAATCTAACCTCATAGTAAAATCGTGAATAATGATACCTAAAACTATTACTATTACATGGCCACCTTCTCATCCCTTTCCGGTAGGGCGCCCTATCAACATTTATGAAGTATCAATATTCCATTCTTTTACGTCTTTCTCTCGAGTATCCTTTGCCTTCCTTAGTTTAACTTCAAGAATGCCGTTCCTATACTTGAATTCGACGGTATCCTTTTCGACAGATGCTGGAAGTTTTACTTCTTTATAGTATCTTCTCGCTTGAGTATCGGCGCTTATTGTTAGGAGGCCGTTCTCTGCCTTTAGGTTTACGTCGTTTTCTTCAACGCCTGGCAACTCTACCATAACTTTTAAGTTATCCATTTTGCGCAAAAAAACGGCCGAGATCATAATTGGTCAGGCAGAAAATTTCTTGGAACTTTAGACAGGGATGCTCTTGACATACAATTCGAACTTAACCTCCAAAGGATGTTTTGAAAACATCATCTAAAAGTTAGTTCTTTCAAAACTTCGTATGTAACATAATCACAGTGTAGCATAGAATCTCAAGTGAGTATTTCAGACCATGGTAACTAACTATTGTTAAATTTGAGCCGATAGAAGCAAATAAATCCTTATGAAAACTACAGTTACAAAGATGATTAAGATGTTAAATTAATGAAGAATAATATTTTTAAACGAGATTTTTACAAAGGATGGCGTCGAATTGGTCGAAGTTATCTACCATTATTTTCCGAAAACAGAGGTTTCAATATCTATCGATGAACAGATCCTTTACGAGCTAGCTGCAGAATATGGCACCCCCTTCTTCCTTATAGACGAAGCCACACTCCGCTCAAAATTGAAGGAGCTGGAAGATGGGTTCAAAGAATTTTCTGGTGTTGTCAGAATCGCCTTTTCCATGAAGGCTAACTTTAACCCTGCAGTCATGAAGGTCTTTATTTCAGAGAATATACTCTTTGATGTTACTTCGGTTGGCGAGCTCTTCTTCTACCTTAAGTGTGGAGGAGGTCCTGAAAACGTTATTTACACAAGTGTAACAGAGACGGGGGAAGAGTTTTACGAAGTATTGGGAAAAGGGGTGAGGCACATAGTCGTTAGTTCATTTAATGGTTTAATGAACTTGATCGATGCTGCTTCACAAAGAGAGGTAACACCAAAAGTTGTAATCCGAGTCAATCCTGAAGTGCATGTAAAGGCTGGGGTAAAGGCATCTTGCAGGAGTGGCAAGTTCGGCGTGCCATTCAACACACCTAGTCTGGATAGTGCTACAAGCTTGCTAAGAACGATCCTTCACAACAAAGGTCTGATCTTTGAAGGCTTTCACTTCCATCTAGGCTCTCAGATAGAGGATCCTACATGCTTCGTTAATGCTTTAGAAAAGCTAGAAACATTCATCCTTAAAATGCGTAGAGAGTTCCCTGACTTGCATGTAAGGATCATAGATATTGGTGGTGGAACCCCTGTATCGTATGGTACATCGGTACCTACGCCAGAAGATATTGGCGCTCTTGTGAGCAAAAAACTCAATACGATGATTCAGAGGCTCGGAGATCGATTTATGCTGATCGTTGAAAGTGGCAGGTTTCTTTCTACAGAAGCTTGTATATTAGTTTCAAAGATCGTGAACTCAAAAGTCTATAGAGGGCAGAAGTTCATCTTTGTGGATGCTGGCTATCATCTGCTTTTAGATGCTGCGTTACTCCACCAAGAGTATCCTCAAGAGGTAGTACCATATACAGAAAGTACGGAGGACCTCAAGATCAATCTGGCAGGCAGGTTGTGTGATACTTACGATGTCTTCCCTCTGTCTTCTGATTCTAAACTTTCAGGGGCGGAGCCAGGTAAGTTGGTAGTGTTCAGAAATGTAGGCGCCTATTCCATAGTCTTCAATATGCCCTTCCATTGCCAGACAAAGCCCCCTATCTTATTAAAGAAGACCGACGGCGAATTCATACTGGTCAGGAAGGGGGAGACTATAGAAGAGCTTTTTGAAGAAGAAGGAGGCAACATAGTAACATCATACTCGATAGATTGACTGACTATACTTCAAATGTTGCTTTGCCCAAGTGGCTATATCGGTAGTTGCATATAGGACTGCTCTATAGTTCTGCTATACCCTTCAGTTTTTGTCGATGGTGGCAGATAAAACATGATTCATCAACACGATGCGGCCATCCTTGGAGCAGGCATTGCAGGGTTGCAGCCGCTTTGAAGGCTTCAGAGACCTGTGATGTCGCCATTGTCAGTAAGGTGCATATAACACGTTCAAATTCTAGAGCTGAGCAAGGTGGGATAACTGCCAGTCTGGGGAACGAAGAAGATGACAACTGGGAATGGCACATGTTTGACACGGTGAAGGGTAGCGACTACTTGCCCGACCAAGACATGGTTGAAATACTAGCAAGAATGGAAACTGGGTGAGATTAAAAGAAACCTTTCAAAAGAAATGAGTATTGAAACTTTTGAGAAGAAAGATACCTTCGGATATCTCGTTACGTAAAGATGATAAAAGTTGGTAAAAGCTGTTAAAAGCATCGTTAGATTTCATGGAAAGAGAGGTTAGAGGAAGGAAAGAGAAAGACATTGTAATACTATAAATAGATGACGAGTTCATCAGAAATAGCACGAAGACAAAGATCAAAATTTCGGAGAAGGAGCATATGGTGTATTTGCCGAGTTATATGGACTATTGATATTGAAGATCACATCAGCCAGACCCAGCGATGTTAGAGATACAGCTACTTTAGCATTGGAGAGAGGAGTACCAAAGGTTTGAAAGAGCGTACAAAAGAGATTTTGCCCTGCCAAGATGTCTTCAAGAAGAAGTTGAAAGAATCCATAATACCGACAATTTCTGACAGAGATTCATCGATAACTGGAGAGGAACTTTCCTTACAACAGAATTTGATGAAGAGAAGAAAGACGAAGTTTTAAGAAAATTGAAAACGATAATAGAGCAAGTAGAGCTAACTCCCAAGTATATGGTCTGGGCCCTTCGACTTGAACCTAGGTATCAAAGAACTAGAGTGTTAAAACTGTACTTTTAAAGTAGATGTGAGAGAGATTATGGCATTAATTTGCTAGAGCTAGCATGCTATTTGGGTGGCTTAAAAGAAAAAAGAGAGGTTTATTTGAGCATCTTCTGTGCTTCTTCATTTGGAATTGCAACCATGGTTCGGGTTTCGCAGAACTCACCCCATGGTATGGCCATCTTCATCGCTTCTCTTTCGTCAGGTGCCTCATAGATTATAACGAAGTCGTATTGCCCGAGGGTCCAGAACACATTGTGAATCTTAAGTCCTGGGGGAGGGCTTTTCAAGGCCTTTTGAGTAACTTCCCTGAAGGCTGGTGTCATCTTGCCCCTCATCTTCGCCAGAGTAACGAAGAACATCTCTATCTCACCATTATAAGATTGCATCGACTATTTATATTGTGTGTTATACCTCCTAAATAAAGTTCTTATAGGATATATTAATTCGAGGAAAGGTTGAGGTAAGAACAAATGGTATCCGTAACGGAAAGTGTGAAGAAGGGAGGGGCATCTAAGGTGGTAGGAAGATGGTCGAGCCGATTCGTCTGGGCAGCGATAATTCAAGGACTGATCGCAACGATCTTGGGAATCATCCTAACCACTGCTCTGATTTCCCCCTTACCGGATATGTTCGTTGAAGTGTTCTTGGATGTCCCTCTTATCGGCTTTGTTGAGCTAACAGCCCTACAAGGCTTTGGTATATACATCGTGGTGGGCGTAATCGCCGTTGGATTGACAGCATGGTTCTATTATTATTTTGAAGTCGTGATGGAAAAGACGTATAGCGGTGTAGCCAACATACTCACATGGATTCACCTAGTGTTGATGAATGTCGGAGTTGCAGCAGCCTCTTGGATGATGGTATATGCAGGTTTTATCGGAGATTTGGCACTCTTTCCGATAGATCAAGGCGGGATGGGAATGACCATAGATCAGGTAGCTGAACAGATTCTAGCTCCGTTTCTAGTTCCAATCGGGGCAATGTTTCTTGTCGCCTGTATAGGAATACTTGCAGGTATAATCGGCTTCATCATCACCTACTTTAAAAGTTAAGTGACAAATGGGAGGCTCTTCCTGTTATCTTATTTTGTGGTTAGAGCAAAGGTATTAGAGTCTTCTCGGGGAGATCGAACCTACCTATCTAGGTTGGAGCAGTTTACGATAGAGGGAATTCCTGTCGATGATTCACCTGACAGAGTGGCTGGGGCCATAATTTCAGGGAATGGTGCAGCCGCCTTAAATGCCACTCAGAGAGCCCTTATAATCTCCTGGGCATTGTTGACCAAGGATATATATAGAAACAATCCTCAATTAGGAGTGGACCAGACAGATTCGAACTATGATCGCCATACTAACAGTCACACTTACAAGAGCGATCATGAAATCATAAACCAAGCTCTGAATACGTAATTACTCTATTCATCATTAAAAGAATCTTGGAACTTCTCTAGGAAGCATTTAAGATAGGAACCTTCAACTTTGAATTGATTAGACTCATTCTTTCCAACTATATTATTCCAGTGTGTCTGACTTTTCCTCTGCCCTTCTTTCAAGCCTCTTCACAAGATAATACTCATTTCCCCGTTTTACTTTCTAGAGTTTTAAGGATTGATAGAACTTGGTCACAATTCTTGACGAATATTGCGCCTTTGTCTTTCAACTCCATATAAAGTGCTCGTGCCTTTCCTCCTGTAAAATCTCTTTCTTGGATGGGGGTCTCATCAACTACTATCGTTGTTATTCCCTTTTCAAGGGATGCTTTTACCCCTTCTAGATTCTTTAGATTACCGTAGCCAAATGGGGTATTGCTTAGAACAACTGCTTTTGCGTTATCTATTTTGTTTAAATTAGCCTTATATGCCTCCTCTGTTATCGCTGAAAATGGTGCCTCACTTACAACAGGTATCCCTAATGTGCAAACTACATCATAGTCCGAGTCTAATACGTTAAGCACGCCCGTAGTTAGTCTATAGTTATGTTCTGATAACGTTCTTATCAACGACACCCCTGTACCGCCGCCACAAACTACATGAACCGTGAGGGCTTTTGGTCTCATAGTCCCGGGCTTAGAGGTGGATAATGGTACAACATAAAGTGAGTTGGTTAAAGGATGTTGCTTTACTATCGCATTCACATGGAAGATCTTTTGGATATTCTCTTTATTTAAAACGGCGTCAAGAGATCCGATGGCAGCTACTCTTCCCTTACTCAGTAAAATAGCAGAGTCACAGTATCTTGCAGCTAAGTTAAAATCATGAAAAACAGCCAAGATTATCAAGCCCTTCTTTTTACAAAGCTCTTTTAAAAGATCCATCATCTCTATCTGATAGTTTATATCTAAGTGACTTGTCGGCTCGTCAAGAAGCAGTAACTTCGGCTCTTGAGCTAAGGCACGTGCGATTATAACTCGCTGTTTCTCTCCACCACTTAACTCACTCACTTTTCTATCAGCCAAATTCCATATGTTGGTCAGTTCCATAGATTTCTTTGAGATGGCCAAATCTTTCTCAGTTTCAGTCTCAAAAAATCCTATATGTGGGTTGCGTCCCATAAGAACGAGGTCCAAAGCTGTGAAATCGAAGGCCACACTTGTGTCTTGAGGTACAACCGCTATATTCTTAGCAACCTCCATTGCTCTCATGATGTAAACATCGATATCATCTAGAAGAATGGTGCCAACTCTTGGTTTTAAGATTCTGCCGATGGTTTTTAGTAAAGTCGTCTTGCCTGAACCGTTTGGCCCAAGTATACCAACAAATTCCCCCCCTTCAACTGAAAAGACGATGCTCTCCAGAACTTTGACCGAACCATAAAAGCAATCCACGCTATTGATATTTAATTTGACCAAACTCTCACCCTCACATGATTAAACTCTTCTTTTTGCGTAAAAGATAAAGGAAGAAGGGAACGCCGAAAAATGCAGTGAACACACCAACAGGCAACTCAACCGGTTCCATTATCGTACGAGCTGCAGTATCACATAAAACGAGAATTATTGCCCCAGCCAATGCTGATGACGGTACTAAGATGCGATGGTCAGGACCAACTAGAATTCTTGCTATATGGGGAATGATCAGCCCGATGAAGCCTATTATGCCGCTGATCGATACGGCTGCTGCTGTTATCAATGATGCAACGATAAGCATGATCTTTTTCAGTTTTTCGATATCTACACCAAGTTGTTGTGCTTGATCATCGCCGAGTAACATAATGTTAAGCTGTCTGGCAAAGATGACGATCACGATCAAGCCGATTATTATGACAGGCATAGCCACTGCCACATTATCCCAACTACTTAAAGTAAAACTGCCAAATAGCCAAAAAACCAATGCATGTAGTGATTCACCTAAAGTTATCATGATAAATGATATGATAGCTGATAGAAAGCTGGTTATGGCTATCCCAGCTAATAACACCGTCAACATCGGTACTTTTGGACCTGTTCTTGCAATATTGTAGACAACAAAAACCGTGATTAGACCTCCGATGAAAGCCATCAGCTGTATAGCGTCTATTCCTAAGAAACTAAATCCAATACCCAAACCTATCACAATTGAAGCCCCTAAAGCAGCTCCAGAAGAAATCCCTATCACATAAGGGTCAGCCATCGGGTTTCTGAGTAGCCCTTGCAGAACAACACCAGCGACCGCAAGGGCAACTCCAACGATTGTAGCCGCAATGATGCGGGGTAATCTGATTTGGAGAACTATTGATTGATTAACCGAATATTCAACACCAGACGAACCATCACCAACCAAATTACCTAGAAAGGGTATATTTTTGACGATAATTCTCCAAGCATCCAATGGTGGGATTTGTTTTGGACCTATTGTTACTGCAAAAGTGATCGTTAACATTAAAGCTAAAACTAAGAAGATAATTATCATCTTCCATCTAGCGAACCGTTCGAAGTAATCTTTCTCTCCACTCTTGTGTCTCATATTCCAAGTTATCATCTTCCCATTAACTAAATAATTCTGGATGAATATACTCAGCAAGTGTTTCTAAGGCATCGACTATTCTTGGGCCAGGCCTTGTAAGGGAACTTTCTTCAATTTCAAATATTTTATTGTTTTTCACAGCGGATATGTCGCCCCAACCGTCCCGCCCTCTAATAACATCTGGCGTAAGTCCACAAGACTCTGCCATGGCCCCCTTACTGATAAATATTACTTCAGGATCGGCTTTTATTACTTGTTCATCAGATGTAGTTATATGTTGAATAGGGGAATCTGTAAAAACATTGTTTCCTCCTGCCATGTAAATCAATTCATTAACCAATGATGTTGATCCAAAGCTCCGATATCCCTTTACGCTAAAGTAAAATTCAATATATACACGTGGTCTTTCCTCTGTTGCTAAGTTCTGTGTTTTATCAGTAATTTCTTGAATTCTCTCATTCATGTCATTTACAAGTGTTTCTGCTGCCTCCTCCCGCCCAGTAATATTTCCAACCAAAATAATGTTTGATAGTATACCTGAGACACCCTCCTCATAGTTGAGAGCTGCAACAACCCAGCCAAGTTCCTCAAGTTTATCAATAAAGCTCCGCTGAACTCCTCCTGTCGCCAAAATTAGATCTGGATTTAATTCTACAATTTTCTCAATATTAGGGTTGGAGAAAGTCCCTACCTTCGTTATATTCTCAGTCTCTTCAGGATAATCAGAGTATGTATCTACGCCGACGACCTTCTCTCCAAGACCTAAAGCAAATAGAATCTCCGTTGCGCCTGGTGATATAGAAACTATCTTTTTCGGTGAGTAATCAGTCATTGTAACATTTCCACCTAGAAGTATCGCAAATGGAACTGGTCCTGCTGGTGTATATGATAGTTGCCAGATGGCTACCCCTGCGACTCCAGTTATTATGATTAATATTAATGCAATAACTATAATTTTCTGTTTCAAAATCCTTCCTTTTATGGTTGGACGAACCAGCCATCTAATAAAGTTTGTCTCCTTGATCTTTTTGTCATATCGCCCTCTTAAGCATAATTTTTAGTAAAACCCCATTATCAAGAAGGTTGTGATAGAACTCCAAACTGAGAATTTATTTTTATTAATAAAATCTCCACGCATAAAATAATATAAATAGGCACTTCATCGACTCTTCCATCCGAACGCAGATCGCCACCACAGTTTTTCTAACAATTCGTTCATCACTTCCTCTCACCTAATGATGCGTAGTTTTCCCACTTTTTCAGGAACTCCTTTGCTATCTTTCTCGTCTTTGGGCTCTTGCTATTCAATTGGTCCTTGACAAACTCTATTATCTTCTTCTTATTCCTGGCTTCTTCGAAGTATTCATCGAATGCTTCTATAGCACCGGCTTTTACTAGGTCCTTGTGCTTTTGATCGGTCTTATCTATGTTCAATAACTTGTATGTTATCTTGGTCTGAAGTTCCAGTTTTGCCTTGGCAATCCTTCCAGAATTGGCAGCAAGGTGTCCAGCCACAATTACACTGTCATTGAATAGATTGTAATACTTGTCGAATATTTTATTGAATTTGTCTTTTGTATCAGTCCGTGTAAGGTTCGCCATTATGCGGACCGCAATCAACTTCCGGTAGGAGTTGTCACTGTCAATTAAGCCTGCGAAGAAATCCCATCTTGAGTATAACACTTCTGGGTGCTCCTCGCTTAAGAGCAGCAAGACCTTAAAGCTATTGTACCTTGTTGTATCCTTTTTAGATAAAATTCCTTGTAATAATTCTGAAAGTACTTCTTCATCCTTTAATGCCTTCTTAGCTACGTTTTCAACGCTGACCTCTTTTCTACCCAAATCAGACAATACACTCATAATTGACCTCCTAGCTACTATTTATAGAACCTTTTGAAAATTCTGCAAACCGCCAGACTTATCCACAAGGGAAGATCTTCTATTGATTTAGCTTTCAATAGGGTCAGCTTCCAAAGGCCATTTTCTTGTTGTCTGTCGCTTAACCATTTTAGTGCTTTTTCTATTTGTGGGTCGTCCTTGGTGAATCCTAACAAGGAGAGGGAATCAAGTGCTGATAGAAGATCTGTAAACCAGAAAGGAAAAGTGAACTTAGTCCAGAAATCTGCAGCTCTTCGATCGGGATACTTGTCAGGTTGAAAGAATCGTGATTTCAAGAGTTCTCCCGCAACCCTGGCTTCCTCTAACTTTCGGTAATCTTGATGGGCTGCGAGGGCTCGCAATACCACACCAGTGATACAATGAGAGAAAGGCTTCGACTTATCCGGCTTGACTGGTTCTGGCTTCTTCATAACCTCCAAGAGGGCTCCAGAACCTTTGCTACCGATTGTCCTAAATGGTATCGCCCATCCACCATCGTTCTGTCGAATAGACAGAAGCCAGGTAAATCCCTTTTCTATGCAAGAGTTCTCCTCATATCCAGCCTTGATCAGCAGCTCCATGATAGCAGCGGTGTAATTGGGAGTGTATTGATTTTGGTAGATTCCTCTAAAGTCTCCCTCTTCTGTCTGGAACTCAAATAGGAAGTCAGCAGCCTTTCTTATCGCTGGGTGTTTTCTGTTGAGACCATACAACTCTACAAGTTGGCCTAAAATCCGATAGGTCTCAAGCTGGTTGTAGTTTTTTTGTGAACGAATATAGGATTTACCACCATGATATTTCCATGAACCATCTTCTTGCTGATTCTTTAAGATTTTTTCAACAGAGGGTAATTGCCACAGAGTCTCTATGGGATCAACCTTTTCTTCTAAAAGATCACGCCTTACAAAATATACAAGTACCTTGTTTCCATAAGAGAGGAGCAAGGGTAAAGGATCCAACCTTAGTTTTTCCCGCCAGCCTTCCACAATCTATCACCTTTGTTCTCTTTGATTCTGATTTCAATATATTCACGTTCACATCTTGTCGTATTTTAATATTAAATCTAATCTCTGAGCAACAATTCTGTTATAGCTTGAGTCTCAATTCCTCGATTCAGAAGATCATCGAGGTTCTTCGAGCTTGTAAAACCCTCTTATGTAAGGGAGTCGTCTCCTGTTTTAGCAAAACCATGGTAGATCAAAAATTTCTTAAAGATTTTGGACAAGAGTAAATTTAAGTTCCTTTGTCGAAAACATCTTAAATCTTTGTATGGGCCAGACAGGATTCGAACCTGTGACCTTCGCCGTGTAAGGGCGACGTCCTAACCATGCTTCCCGAACGAAACTGTTCGTGTTTAACTTTCGCTCTCTAGACGACTGGCCCACATTAATAGCTGATCGATTTATATGGTTAAAAAGTTTTTTCAAATTGTTAAAGAAGAGAGTTAGGGATATCTGGCTGATGGCTGGCAATTTGTGAGCGTTCTGCCTTCGCAGAAGATACTTATTAGAAAGTAATTCATGAGTCACGCTGTATTAGGTGATGGGCTGACCTTCTCTAAAATGCCGTCCATTTTAAAGAACAATACACAAAACAAATCTTAAAACTAAATAGGCTACAAACAACCATATTAAAACTATAATAAAAGCAACAACCCATTTCGATTTGCTACTAATGGGTTCAGACTTAGCTTTTTCTCTGTATTCTTCTAAAACTTCTTTTGGAATCATTTTTAGTGATAGAGAAATTCCTGCAGGTATAATAAGTAAATCATCAAGATACCCTAAAATGGGTATAAAATCTGGAATCAAATCTATCGGGCTCAAAGCATAACCAACAATTACAGCAATAAAGAGCTTTGCATACCAAGGGACTCTTGGGTCTTTATAGGCTAAATAAAGAGCATATATATCAGTTTTAAGTTGTTTTGTTTTTTCTTTCAAAGATTTTATATCTATCATTTCGAGCACTTCGTGCGACCTGAAATACTCTTTATGTAACTATATGGGATTAAAAACACTATTAAACTAAAGTCTTTAATTTCTCCACTAACCTCTCTTTCTTTTTATATGCATTCTCATTAATCAAAGAAATCATACTATTCGTAACTTGCTTTTCCTTATCTTCAATACTTTCTTAGACTTCAAGCTCCTCTTCTTCGCTTGCAATATCCTTTGAGAGCCCGTCTTTCTCTTCAATATCAATTTAAAAGTTAAATAACAAACTATTAATTTCATATACATAAAGTAATTTCAGGTTATTAACCAAAAATCATGGAGGAGTGCTTTTTGAAAGCTAGGATAAGGCAGCCTGTTGTTGTAGTATTGGGTCACGTGGATTCAGGCAAGACCTTGTTACTGGACAGAATAAGGGGAACCGCTGTTCAAGCAAGGGAAGTTGGAGGCATGACCCAACATATAGGTGCTAGCTTCTTCCCCATGGATACGTTGAAGCATATCTGTGGTTCGCTTTTATCAAAGGTAGGGAGGGAGGTAGAAGTTCCAGGTCTGCTGGTCATCGACACGCCTGGCCATGAAATATTTGCCAATTTAAGGGCAAGGGGAGGTTCTGCCGCCGATATCTCCATCCTCGTTGTAGATGCCCTTCGTGGCTTTGAAACCCAAACATACGAAAGTATGGAAATCTTGCAGAGCAGAAGAGTGCCCTTCGTTATAGCCCTGAACAAGATCGATCTGCTGCCAGGCTGGAGAGTCGGTCCTTCATCCCACCTAACCGAATCCTTGAAGATTCAAGATAAGTCTGTAATAGAAAGGCTTGATGAATCCATCTACGAAGTTGTTGGCACTTTATCAAAATTGGGCTTTAGATCAGAGGCTTTTTACCGTGTCAAGGACTTCACCCATGAAGTGGCTATAGTGCCAGTCAGCGCCAAGACTGGGGAGGGTATCCCTGAGCTACTGACGGTCTTGATAGGTCTGACTCAGCAGTACTTGAAGAGCAGGCTCGCTCTCAAATTTGAATTGGCAAGAGGAATCGTCCTCGAAGTGAAAGAGGAAGTAGGTCTCGGAAATACAGTCAACTTGATCCTTTTTGACGGCGAGCTGAAGATGGGAGACAAGATCATCCTATGCAAGAGGGATGGCGCCATAGTCTCTAAAGTGAAGGCTATGTTCATGCCAAAACCTTTAGACGAGATGAGAGACCCTAGGGATAGATTCACCCCTGTCGATAGAGTCTTGGCTGCTGCTGGTGTGAAGATAGTCACACCAGACCTTGAAGGCGTTCTGGCTGGCTCACCTATCTTAGAGCTTAAAGAACCAGCCCTAGCCGAAGAGATGAAGAGGCAGGTCGAAAGTGAAGTAAGTAGCGTCTTTATAAGCACGGACAAGGTAGGCGTGATAGTCAAAGCCGATACTCTTGGCTCTCTTGAAGCAATAGTCGATATGCTCAAGAGGAGGAAGATACCCATAAGGATGGCGGACATAGGCCCTGTAACAAGAAGGGATGTGGTTGAGGCAACCACTGTAAAGAATGTAGACCCTTATCATGGAGTCATCTTAGCTTTTGGGGTAAGATTGTTGCCAGATGCCGAAGAGGAGGCTCTGTCGAAGCGCATAAAGCTCTTCACAGACCCCGTTGTCTATAACTTGATACAGAACTATCTAGACTGGGCTACTTCGGAGAGGGAGGCTGTTGAACGGAAGGAGTTCGAAGCGATAACCCCCCCGTGCAAGATACGTGTGTTGAGAGGGTTTGTGTTCAGACGGAGCAATCCAGCGATATTCGGTGTGGAAGTTTTATCTGGAAGGCTCAGGCAGAAGGCTGCCTTGATGAACGCTCAAGGAAAAACTCTGGGCACTGTGCAGCAGATACAAGATAAGGGTGAAAAGATCAGCGAAGCTCCTACGAACTCTCAAGTCGCCATCTCCGTGGCGGAGCCTATATTTGGCAGGAATATATACGAAGAAGATATCCTTTACACCTTGCCAGATGTAGAAGAGGTCAAGCTCTTATTGAGTAAGTTCAAAGACCGGCTCACAGACGAGGAGATCGAGACGTTGAACGAAATAATAGAAGTTAAAAGAAAGGTCTCCCCTCTCTACGCTTACTGATCTTAAAAGATTTATTAGCTTAATCAAAGAGTCTTCGTGTTAGATATGCCTACCTTTAAGTTGGTAATCTCGGACCAAGAAACGGGTAAATCGAATGTGTATGAGATCAAGGACCCTCAGGCCCATGCACTTATAGGCCTCAAGATAGGCGATGAGATCGATGCCTCAGTTCTGGGGATCGATGGGAAGGTCAAGATCACTGGAGGGAGCGATAGAGCCGGCTTTCCGATGAGGAGCGATGTAAAAGGAGGCGTTAAAAAGTACGTCCTTTTGACCAAAGGCGTAGGTTTTAGACCAAAGAATAAGGGAGAGAGGCGCCGAAAACTCGTAAGAGGCAACACTATAACCGAAGGTATTTATCAAGTAAATGGCATACTGATAAAGACGGCAAAAAAGGAAGATGAAGTTGCAGAAGATACCTAGACAATCTGAGATCAATATAGGAACTGCAGGGCATGTAGACCATGGAAAGACTACACTGGTAGAGGCGATAACAGGGATATGGGCCAGTTCTCATAGCGAAGAATTGAAACGCGGGATAACTATCAAGGTGGGTTATGCAGATGCCGCCTTCTACAGATGCCCCTCATGTCCTCCTCCATCAAATTATTCCACCTCTCCTAAATGTCCCAAATGTGGTGGTAAGGCTGAGTTTTTAAGAGTTGTAAGTTTTGTCGACTGCCCAGGCCATGAGGCCCTTATGACAAACATGCTTTCAGGCGCTGCAGTCATGGACGGTGCAGTCTTCGTCATAGCTGCCGATGAGGATGTACCTCGACCTCAGACAAGAGAACATCTATCAGCATTACAGATGCTGGGCTTGAAGCACATAGTTATCGCTCAAAACAAGGTAGACCTTGTATCTGAAGAAGAGGCATTATCGAATTTCCATAAGATAAAATCCTTCATATCCGACACTGTCACTCGAGATGCCCCGATAATACCTATCTCAGCTCAGCAAAGGCTCAACATAGATACAGTTATAGAGGCCATAGAAAAGTACATCCCTACACCTGAGAGAGACGTTAATGCATCCCCTTTGATGTATGTTTTGAGATCCTTCGATATAAATAAGCCGGGCACATCTGTAGATGAACTGAAGGGAGGGGTTATAGGTGGCACATTGCTCCAAGGCGAGATAGAGTTGGAGGATGAGATCGAGCTAAGGCCTGGAGTGTTTGATGAGGATACTTCAAAATGTGAACCTATCTCTGCCTCAGTAGTAAGTTTGGGGACGAGTGCAGGTCTTGTGAAGAAGGTAAAGCCTGGTGGTCTTATAGCCATTGGAACGAAGTTAGACCCGTATATGACAAAAGGGGATGCTCTTGTAGGTCAGGTCTTGGGCAAGCCTGGCTCCCTCCCTCCTGTTCATGAAAAGCTCACTCTGGATATCGCCCTCTTTGAAGTTGCTGTCGGTGTCCCAGAAATGGTCAAGATCGAAAAGATCAAGATGAATGAGGAGATCAGGTTGAATATAGGTACAGTAGTCACCCTTGGGACAGTATCTTCAGTTAGAGATGGCATCATAGAGGTGAACTTGAAGAGACCCGTCTGCGCACCGATAAATAGTAGGGCAGCCATCAGCCGAAGGATAGCGGACAGGTGGCGTTTGATAGGGTCAGGAGTGATCAAGTAGTCAAGATGGCAAAGGTACTGCTTGATACGAGTTTTATCCTTTTATTGGCGAGCAAGCCTCTAGCCTCCATTAGGGAGATGGGAGATGCTCTTGGAAAGGCTGAACTATTACTTCTTAAAGACACCATCAAAGAGCTTGAAGCCATAAGTAAGAGATCGTCCATCAAGAGGTCGAAGCTTGCCAGATCAGCCTTGGACTTTGCAAGAAACCTTGAGGTTATAGATTACATTGGTGAAGGTACTGTTGACGATAAGATATTGAAGTGTGCTCTGGAGAAAGATTTGATCGTGGCTACCATGGATAGAGAGCTCAGAAGGAAGTTAAGGGCGATGGGATTGCCTGTAATCACCCTCAAGGGAGATAGGGTAATGGTAGAGGGGGCAGTATCTTAGGGCTTTTATTTTTATATTGAACCAAAACTAAAAATGTGAAGGTATCAAGATTGATCGTCAAGTGCACTGAAGAAGGCTTGGTCAAGGCTTCAGAGATCGTCAAGAAAGGTAAGCTCGTCGTCTATCCAACCGATACAGTCTACGGCTTGGGATGCAACCCTTACGATTCAAAGGCGATTGAGAGGATATTCGAACTGAAATCAAGGGGATGTAAACCTCTCCCCCTTCTATGCTTCAACATGAGTAGAGCAGAAGAGCTCATCGTACTTGACAGAAAGGGGCTAAGATTAGCTTCAAAGTTCTGGCCAGGCCCTTTGACGATCGTTGCAAAGAAGAAGGATATGGCTCTACCTCAGATTCTTACATGTGGCAGTGATAAACTCGGGGTCAGGATACCAGATCATCCATGTGCAAGAAGACTGATAGAGCTCTGTGGTGGAAGTTTGGTGGGCACGAGCGCCAACAGGTCTGGATCGAAGTCTCCTCGAACCCCTGGCGAAGTTCTAAAGGAATTAAAAGGAGGGTTTGACGTAATGGTCGATGGAGGCCCTACACCTCTGGGAAAGGAGTCGACAGTGGTAGACCTGACGGGTAGAAGTCCAGTAGTGATCAGAGAGGGAGCCATAAATGCATCAGAAATCTTAGAGTATGTAGAATAAAGTGTGCAGAATTTAGTAAATTTTAATTGGTAGATAGTTGCTTAAGCCGATCTTTAGCGAAAAATATCTATCAGAACTACCTGAAGAAGAAATTTGGGGTTGTGTAGGCTCCCTACAGAAGTAGGAGAGTTCAAGAAAGAGTTAAAATCGCTCTCAGCTCTCTTTCTATGCTATCAAAGAATACCCTCAAATTCTGAAATCCGAAATTCTATGTTATGCCGGAAAAAGAAAGCATAATGCAAGAATGTGACGT
>JACGUG010000016.1 GCA_024256285.1 archaeon | reverse complement strand
CTCTTTTTTCTCCTATAAATTCTAAAGTAGCTTTAATGGCTTCTACTGTAGGTCTAAGGGGCAGAGGGACTTTTATATCTGAAGCAACCAAGCCTAGCTCCCTTGATTTGATTTCAATACCTTCAAAGGCCTCAGCCTTTACTAAAGCTCCTTTATCGATAGCGGCAGCAAGTGCAAAGGAACTATGAACTACGAAGTGCTCTCCGGTAATGATCATCTTGCCCGGCGCTCTAGCAAAACACTTCAAAAATACTTTCACTGGAAGATCATCGATGCATACCCTACTACACTACTATAATCTCCCGTTATATCGCCACTTGTTGCATACTTGAGGAGTTGCCCCTTCGTTATACTCGACTCTTTAGCCGCTGTAATTATTGCTGCTACGGGTCCATATCCACACGTAGTTACATTTAACTCTTCAATAGTATCGTAAAGTCTGGGTACATCCATCTGTAGTATCGCTTTGATAACTTCAGAGTCTTTTCTTGAAGCAACTTCGTGCTCTTCGTAATGAGTGAAGTCTGAAGAGGCTATCAACAAGAAGTTTTTGTCTTTTACACAACTTGCTATCGCTTTACCAACTTCTACCGATGTGGTCATATCTTGGAGCATCATGCTTATGGGCAGTATCTTGAACTTACTGCCATATATGTACTGGAGGAATGGTATCTGAACTTCGATGGAGTGCTCATGCCTATGGCTAGATTCATCGAAGTCTACAATACCAGAAGATTCGACCAAGAGCTTTGCTGAATCACTATCGACCTCGACCTTTCCCAAAGGCGTCTCCCATACCCCTTCTTTAACGGTCGCTACACCGCTACCGATCCCATGGTGGTTAGGACCTGCTATCACTACCAATTCTATATCCTTCAGGGAGGAGCAGGCGTAGTATCCATGGGCAGCTACAGGGCCCGAATATATGTAACCTGCGTGTGGTGAAACTAGAGCAACCTTCTGGCCGACGGCCTCACTAGTCGGGGGCTCCTTCCCTGGACCGATTCTGTGTAGGAAAGACTCTTTTATGCTCTCCCTTAGTTCATCTGGATCTGATGAGTAGAAAAGACCTGCTACAGCCGGATGCCTCAATCTCATTTCGTTCATTCCTCTAAAATTTTTGTCTCAAAGTCCTCTATCGAATACTCCAATTGCTGATCAGGAGATAAAGCTCCTGAGTGAATTAGAACTACTCTGGCCAACAACCAGAAGATGGCAGCTAGCGCCCTTCGACCCCTGTTGTTACCTGGGATTATCAGATCCACATTAGAAGTGACGTTATCTGTGTCACATATGGCAATTACAGGCACACCTATATTCGATGCTTCTTCTACTACTTGAGCATCTATCAAGGGATCTGTGACGATTGCCAATTCTGGATCGATATGGCCAAGGAATAGCGGGTTCGTAAATGTGCCAGGCATAAACCTTCCTATCATGGGAATTGCTCCAGTCAATGAGCAGAACATCTCGACAGGTGTCTTGCTATACTCTCTTGCAGAGCAGACAACGGTTCGTTTGATATCGGACCTTGCCATGAACCTCCCAGCTATATCGATTCTTGATAAGATTTTATCAAGGTCTATGATGTGTAGACCATCCGGTCTGGTTCTGCTGATGAAATCCTCCATATACTTGGTCTTGACTACAGTTCCAACCCTTATACCAGTTGCAAGTAGAGTTCTCTCTGGCAGTTGAGCGATCACGAGCTTCTCAGACGAGCCACTTTCATCCTTTTCTTCATAATCCTTCTTATGAGACAAAGATCATTCATACCTCCAATCCTACCATATCGCATCCACCCATCTCTTCGTCTATTCTTAATAGCTCATTAAGTTTTGATAAGCGTTCTCCTCCTACTACCCCACATTTGATCATCTTTGACTGAGTTGCTATAGCTATATGGGCCAAGTGGACATCGGGAGTATCACCAGATCTATGGGATGTGATCAATGCGTAGCTACGCTCCCTTGCATTTGCAGCAAATTCTATAGCATCCCCCAAAGTCCCTACTTGATTTACCTTTAAAATGGCAGCATTCCCAGCACCTATTTCAGCACCTTTTAATAGGCGTGATGTATTGGTTACGAAGAGATCATCGCCCACAATATACGCTCCTCTCAGCTTCTTCGTCAATTCGGCAAATTCGTCATAAGCCTCCTCATGGAAGGGGTCTTCCAGATAAAATAGATGGTACTTCTTCACCAAATCCATAATGAAATCCAGCTGTTCACCCGGCGATCGTTCGACTCCTGCCCTGCTATAGATATACATCTTTTCATCATCATCCCAAAGCGAAGAAGAGGCAAAATCGTTCCCTAGCCTTATATCTATTCCTAGGGCATCAGAAACCGTCTTTGACGAAGACGATACCAATTCAAAGGCTTCTTCATCCTTTACATGAGGAGCCCAGCCCCCTTCATCTCCCTTACCACCTGTGAAATATGGGTCCTTCTTCTCGATCTGCTTCCTCACTTCTTTATGCACCATTATGTTCGCCTTTATTGCCTCTTTTATGCTCTTTGCACCAACAGGACAGACTAGGAACTCTTGAATATCTGGAGCACCACGGCCAGCATGCTTTCCTCCACCTAAGACATTGCCCAAAGGGTAAGGCATAGAATAATCTCCTTCTGGCGATAGTAATTTGTAAAGGGGGATTCCTCTGGCTTTTGCCGTGGCTTCAGCTGTTGCTACAGTTATGGCATATGCAGTAGCTCCACCTATCCGACTGAAGTTTTCTGTACCATCTATCTCTTTCAACACCCAACTTAACAACAGGGTATCAAAAGAATCTAACCCTATCAATTTTGGTGAGTATTCAAAGAGAAGTCTTAAGGTGGCTTCAACTCCAGCAGGGTTGAAGTTGACTGCTTCACGCCTTCCAACACTTGCCCCCCTTGGAGCACAAGCCCTTCCGACGATTCCATCGACCTTCACATCGACCTCTATCGATTCATCCCCTCTGCTATCGTAGCAGATCCTTGCCTTAATAGATTCGATCAAAGTTCTTCCCAATTCTTACACCTTAATATTGTTCCAAATCGTATTCGGCACGCCTTTCTGCAAGAACTTCATAGTAAGACAAGACCCGGTCTATGATATCCACATTGGATAAAAGCATCCTTCTACAGCAGTATCTCTTTATTCCCATGCTATCCAAGACCTTGCCAGGCTCTTCTCCTTCCTTCACCCTCTTGGTGAATTCTTCATATCTGTCTCCTATTAATGAACCACATGTAAAACATCGAATAGGGATCAACATATACGACTGTCTCCTTTTAATATGTTAAGATAGGAACATCTGGCAACCAATTTAAACCTTTTTAGTGTGGTTGATTAATTAACATTGGCGAGGTAAAGTTATATGCTGAAGCATGTTACATGGCTTTTCGGCCAACTTTCCTTTTTATACACCCTCGTCTATCTTTTCGATCGTATTTTTAAGTTCGAATTACCTATATGACTTCTGCTTTCTCCTTCTAGCACCCGGACCCCCAAACTTTTTAGGCTCTTTACGCCTTGGGTCCTCAACTAGAAGATGTTTATCGAACTCTATTATCCTTTCTTTTAATTCAGAGTCTTTGCTCCAATCTACGAGTGCTCGAGATATGGCTATGGCAGCAGCTTCAGCCCTACCCACGAAACCTCCACCCTTTACCTTTACATCTATGTCTACCTTATCACGGAGGTCTCCAGCTAATATTAGCGGGGTAAGTATGACATCCCTGGCCACTTTGGGCATGATCAGCTCTACAGGAACTTTGTTTATCCTGATCCTCCCACTCCCAGCTTGAATAGTAGCTGTAGCCTTCGCCGTCTTCCTTGAGCCTGAATACAGCTTCACATGGGTACTCAATCTTGATCAATCACCCTTCCAACCCAGCCTTGAAGCGACCTCTCCTAATGTCAGATAGAAAGATAAGGGTTTCGTAGTTAAAGCCTTTTCGAACACGATCTTTTCTACAGACTTGTACTGCTCCGGTATGCCGATATGTACTCTCAGCCTCTTTAAAGCCTCAAGACCTTTAGCCTTTCGGTGTGGAAGCATCCCACGGACCATCTTTGTCAGTATAGTATCGGGTCTCCTTGGATGAAAGGGGCCATGGCGAGGATTTATAACACTGCCGATCTCTAGTCTTTTTAAATACTCGTTGATAATGCTCGACTTACTTCCCGATAGTAAGGTTTTCTCGGCATTCACCACAACAACTCGGTTACCTTTCAGTAGGGATTTAGCTATATAAGAGGATAGCCTTCCGGCGATATGCCCTTGAGCATCTACAACCATGATTTTAGCTTTCTCCATATCGCTAACCACCAACCAAGATCACCCTCCCTCCATCAGGGAATTTTTTTATGAACTCGGCTAGAGTCAGAGTATCGCCACCTGCCTTCTGAATCTTCCAAGAAGCCTTTTCTGAAAAGCTATACGCTCCTACAGTTATTTTATGTGAGATAACTCCACCCCCAAGAACCTTCCCCGGAACCAGCACCACATCCCCCTCCTTCGTCAGTCTAGAGATCTTTCCTATATTCACTGACGGTCTCCTTGAACTTGACTTTGATAGGTACCTCACAGTAGCAAGCCAGATAGGGGCCTGACTCTTCTTATATGCTTGCCTTAGATTATGGATTGTGTTATCTAAAATAAGATTCTCGATTCTACTCAAACTACTTCACGCTCTTCGACTTCTCGGCGAACTCTACAAGTTTTTTATACAAGATTTCAGTGGCCTTCGTTAAAATTTCGCTGGATGACAATGAACCTAAGGACTCTATATATAATATATATGTATCTTCTTCTTCAGAAACTGGCGTTAGGACTGAGACTGTTGCAGGTTGCCACTTAGCATGCTCCTTTCCTTTTCCTAATCTGGCATACGCCTCAAGTTTTATTGCCTGCTTAGGAGCCAGCTTTACTATAGGTATGGAGTCGCTGACGGGCTTTACAAACTCGTCTTCAGACCTCAGATCGCCAGAGTATACGACTCTGGTTCTATTACCCGCCTCTACATCTAAAACGAGGAGGACTCTACACTTGGGGCAACCGAGGGCACTCTTGCAGTCACACTCTTCAGGTAGAAAGTACCTTGTGAGGTCAGTCTTAAGGGGGATCAGACCAAGTCTATGGGCTATAAGCTCATCATACATCACAGAAGAGTTCTCAAGTACGACAACTTCGTCGATAGCCATTGTAGGCACTTCACAGATCGCAAAACGGCGTATAGCATTCACATAACTTCTATGGATATCCTTGAATATCACCTTGATCTTCTTTTCATCATGCTCTAATATCTGCAACTTCACCAAGAATTGGACCCCTCTAACTGATCTCGATTAAACACGGTTCCTTTTTCTACGAACTCCATCTTATTTATATACTTTCAAAGCTGAAACTTCGTTACGCTCTCCGCCCTCTCCTGCCACCTGGTTTCCTAGTCGTATCGTGGGGTACAGGTGTACAATCCTCTATCCTTCCTATCTTAAAGCCGGAGCGAGCCAATGCTCTGATAGCGGCTTGAGCGCCTGGTCCTGGAGTTCTAGGACCTGTACCTCCCACTGCACGAACCTTGATATGAATGGCGTCGATACCCTTTGCTTTTGCTTTATCAGCGGCATCAGCAGCAGACCTCATAGCAGCGTAGGGGGACGATTCTAGCCTTTGTGCCTTTACATGCATCCCTCCTGAGCTGAAGGCTATGGTCTCAGCACCTGTCAAGTCTGTTATATGCACTATGGTATTATTGTAAGAGCTATAGATATGAGCCACGCCCCATACCTCTTTTGTCTCTGTGACTTTCTCACTCATTTCTCACTCATCTCATGTAGACACCATCTGCTTTCTAAAGGGACTGCTTTCGCTTAACCTGACCCCTTCTTCTTCATCTCTCTTAACCATGTACCCAGGCCTTGTCACTATTCTATCGCCTACCATTATGTGCTTGTGGTTTATCATTTGACGAGCTTGGTAAGGAGATACGGTGATACCTTTCCTCCATACGATAGTCTGGAGGCGCCTCTCTAATAGGTTTTCAATTGTCAGAACAAGGACGTCATCCACGCTTACCTTCTTATCTGTTATTATGCCCCTTCTACTGAGAGATGATAGAAGTTTTTTCTCCACTTCCACCCTTATCTCAGGAGGCTCGGCTAGGAGCGTTCTTGCTTGCTTTCTCATCTTTGAGAGTTCTGTGTGTGCCTTCCACAATTCATGTTTGTTTCTTAACCCATACGTTCCAACGAGGTATAGCTCTTGAGATAGTTGATCGCTACGCCACGGCATCTTAGGTGTAGTATATTTCTTACGAGGTTTCTTAGGATCGCCCATAAAATCACCATTAATTACAATCTTCTCTTTCTTACGCCAACGGCTCTACCTTTCCTTCCACAAGTTCTTGTGCGTTGCCCCCTTACCTTCAAGCCTAATGAATGCCTCACGCCACGCCAACTCAAAAGCGCCCTCTCACGATCTATCTCCATCTTGATGGCCAGATCTAAGTCTGAACCTATGAAGTGAGAGTCGACGCCTGTTTCTGGATCCTTCCTGTGGTTTAACATAAAGGTCGGAACGCCTACCTTTGTCGGATCTTTAATGTACTCTTGAATTTCTGAAATTTGCTTATCGCTAAGGTTTCCTAATCTCATTCTACTATCGATCTTGAGGGCACTCACTATACTGTTGGCCAAATTGTACCCTACACCTTTGATATCTGCTAGAGCAGCCGCTACCTTCTTCGTCCCATCTAGGCTCCTCCCACTGATTCTAACTATATGCTTGAATTCACTCATTCGATCTTCACTATGTTCTCCGTTCCATAATACTTGTTAGGTCACACTTAAAAAACCTTTTCAGTTCTGTCAAATCTTACAGCTGTCAAATCAGTTCTATCAAATCGAAGATTTACTCATAAGTCGATCAGATTCCTCTTTTCTTTTTCGAATATCTCGGCCTGTTCTTCGATGATCTTCATGGCGTCATCGTAACTCATATCTTTTGTCTCCAAAACATAACTTGAGAATCTTCCCATCCACATAACTCTAAGGGCGTCGAGAATATCTGTTCTATTTTTCTCTTCTGAGTTTTTGTATGCTCGGAAGAGCGAATACACGATCTTTGTCCAGAGGGAGGGGCCCATCGATTCTCCTTCTCTGATCATCTCCTCTACACTCTTAAAGATTTCATTCTCCAAGTTATTCTTCAAGACTTCTTTGTAGTCTTCAAAACCATCTTTAAAGAGCCTGATAGTCCTTTCAAGATCTACTTTTACAGGAACGGGTATCTGTCCATAATATTTCCCTTGTCTTCGGGGAATACTCACTGTATTCATCCCTTCTTTCCAGAACTTTTCATAGAAGATGGCCAGGTCGAACATAGTGCCTACTACTTGTCTGAACATCAGGGTAAGATGCGCTCCAGGATCGATGTAACTCGAGGTGGATGTATGAAGTTTAAGGCCTAGAATGGCTTCTTGAAGATTGAACCTCTCGGCCGCAGCAACGGTCGTCAAAAAGATGTCTACCCCAAAATCCTGAGGAAACAATGGATGTTCTAGTAATCTCTCTATCAGAGGAAAGGACAATCCAAAGTCGCCGCCTATAGGTTGCCTTACATAGGTATTGTAAAGGGCTCTGGTGAAGGGATAAGCCAAGTTGTTTGTTATTACGCCATCACATTTGTCTCTGACATAGTGGGGGACTACCAGGTCTGCTATCCCGAACATAATGGGCTCGATCATAAGGCTTATCCAGTCAGGCTTTATGCTCAGGAGGTCTCCATCTACGAGAGCGACAGCCTTGGCCTTGGCTTGATGAGCTACTTCCAATACGGTCCTTATTCCATTTCCCTTGCCTGAACCGATGACCTGATCCAGTACCATCTTGTTAATTCTAGGAGTGAGGCCAAAGAGCTTGGCCATCTCTGTCGTCCTATCACTGGAAAAGCCATTAGAAACTAAAACCAGATTATTATGATGTGGAAAACGCTCAACCAAACCAATACTGACTACGTTAAGAACATGGACTATCGTTGTCTCTACATTCTTGGTTAGTATGCCTACGATTATATCTACGGGCTTCAATTCATCTATCTTTTCAAGTATTTCTGGTCTTAGATTAACCTCCATACCATCCTCATTCCTTTCATGAATACTAATTATATATAAATGTGGAAAAAGTTATAGAATTTTATCGATTCGTCAACTCTATTTTCCTTTGTATCTATAACAAGATAGAAAATTCCTCTTACCTTAATGAAATTTGGACACTAGAATGCTATGAAGGTTTTACGGCGTCAATTTTACTTCTTCCAAGTCAAGCAACGTAGCATCCTTTAGTCTCTCACGTAATTTAGGCATAGCAGAGAGTGCGCGCAACCAGTCTGGGATCTGTCTTCTGTATGGTTCGTACAAGTATTTCCCTCCTGCTTTTCTGATGACTTCAGCGAAGTTATCTACCATTGACTCTTCCAGATTTCTGTCGTATTTTAAACTATTGAAGATAGCATCAGCATAGTATTGCCTGATCAAGTCTTGGGCTATACGTCGGTAAGCCACCTGCAGACTCCTCAACATCGTTTTAGATATTTGTAAACCATGCTCTTCTGTCGAAACACGAAGTAATGTGCACAGTATGTCTTCACACATCCTATCCAATACGTACATTCCATGATGTTTATGCTGATAGATGCCTAAGTCTACTTGGCAGATCCTCTTGATCGCCACATTTCGAAGCACTTCTGCGAGTAGGCCCATTTCCAACCCCCAATCACATGGTATCCGTATGCCCAGAGCAAGGTTACTTGTCATCGCCATCTCACCTGAAAGAGCGTATTTGAAGGATCTGAAATAACGTATGAGACCTAATTGGTATCTGTGAATGCTAACTACCTCTGCAAAGGCTTCTATCAGTGGACGTAGGAAGAGGCGGAAGACACGGCCATACATCACTCTATCGTCTATCATGTCTATCCTTGCGTAAAACCCTTTACTGAAGAAAAAGTCGAGGTTTGGCTCGACTATTGGGAAGAGCAACTTCATAGGTATATCTGGTTCATAGTTGACGATATCGGCATCATGCAGAACTATTGCGTAAGAATCGAGGCTTGCTATACCTAAAGCGATCCAAACATCCCTACCCTTTCCAGCGAAGGAAGTTATATCCATCCCCTTATCTTTAAGAACAGTAAGCACCTCTTGCACATTAAGCCCGTTGCACCAGACTATGATCTTAGATAGGTTTAGACGTCTGAAGTACTTTACTACATCTTGGTATTCTTCCTTATCCTTCGCACAAAGAGCTACTACGACTTCTTTGATGTATCTGGCTTTGTTAAGACAGTCGACAATATTCGATAAGGCGGGCTTCTTTATCTCTTCATATAACATCGGGAGCACGAGGGAGGCGGGGCGTTCTACAGTATTTTCCATCAAGCTCTTCTCCAGTTCATCTTTATCGACAGATATTTCGTGCAAAGTTGTAATCAATTCCTGAGAAAAATCCAACTATCGGTTCCTCCTAAATTATTGATACACCTATAATCGTCTACAATAACTTTTCGATGGAGTCTACCTTGCCGTCTCCATCAAGGTCGAATCCACGAATCACTGTGGCCCACGATCTCTCACCATGGTAGTCCTTCAAGACTTCTTTACTGAAGTTCGTTATAGCTATGACAGCCGACTTCGTACCTATGTATCTTAACCCTGCCAGAACGATCATGCTCTTTTTCTCATCGTAGGGGTTGGGTATCTTCGCTATGAGGCCATCACGGTCACTGTTGAAAGTCCTTCCCTGCCCATTCGACAATCCAGCCCAGTAATTTTTCTCGTTGAACCTTATAGGAAGATGCTTGTTGATATCTGCAGTGATGAGATTCGTCCCAGGCCCCCCTATCAAAATAAGGTTATTCCTCTCCTCCTTCTCCGCCTTGACATCGGCATCGAGCTTAACGATGAAATTCTTTGGCATCTTGCTGAGTTGACCTAGGAAGAAAGCCAACTGAACTGCGTAATGCCCATCCCTTGCAGATGCCTTATACGGACCGTGAGGTTCAGGAGACCCAACGACTATACATCCTTCGAAGATGCCTGAAAGCAGAAATTCATCGAAGAAAGAAACCATCTTTTCGTCCATAAATGCCGAGATTGGAAGGTTCAGCCTCCTCTCCCCAAAGGGCAGTTCGACACCGAAAGCAGGATAAGAAACCCTGTAATATCTGGCCAGTGCACCTTTTATGAACTCCTCCTTCTCAACGGATAAGAGGCCTATCTCACGCATCTGCCTTATGTGGTAGTAGACCTTCTGTTCATGTATCTTGAGGAACCTCGATATATCAGCCGGATACATGGGTTTTTGGGCTAGCAGATTAAGAATCTTCCAACCAAGAGGGTTGAGGATCGGTCTCAGCGATGAGGGTTCATCGAAGATCAGGATACTCTTCATCAAGGGGCCATCCTTATCTTCGATCATCATGAGCTCTTTTTCCATGATTAGACCTATGAAGGACTATTATAAATATATTTATAGTGGTTAACAGACAAGTCTCTGTTCAAAGAGCAAGATAAGGTTATTCCCTTTAGAGTTAGATTATAACAGTAACATATCAAAGCGCTATGGAATTTTTAAACTCATCTGTACAGATATGTGTAGTTCATATGTGCGGGATCATAGGTTATATCGGCGATAGAGATGCGGCCCCTATCCTGTTAAAGGGGATAGAGAAGCTTGAGTACAGAGGGTACGATTCTTGGGGCTTGGCTACGATTCTAGATAAGATCAGTATTAGGAAGGGTATAGGAAAGATAGGTGAAGGCCCATCGGATCCCTTAGAGCTAAAAGGGAAGGCAGGTATCGCCCATACAAGATGGGCTACCCATGGTGGTATCACAGAAGAGAACGCTCATCCACATACTTCATGTAAGGGTGAGATAGCAATAGTTCATAACGGCATAATAGAAAACTATCAAGAACTTAGGAGACTACTATCTGATGAAGGCCATAATTTCACAAGCCAGACCGATAGCGAGGTGATAGCCCACCTTCTTGAGAGATACTACAATAAGTCCAAGAACATAAAAAATGCTCTTTTAGCAACTATCAAGAAGATAAAGGGCACATTCGCCTTCCTTGTGATCTTCCATACCGATCCTAACGTAATAGTAGGTGCGAGGAAGGACGCCCCCCTTGTAGTGGGTGTAGGGGAAGATGAATTCTTCCTAGCCAGTGATGTCCTACCTTTCATCGAATATACAGATAAGGTGGTCTTCTTGGACAACTTAGAGATCGCTATAGCTACTAAGAACTTACTAAAAATCTTCGATTTTAAAGGAAAAGAAGTGAAAAAAAGTGTTACTCAAGTAGCATGGGAAGTTGGCGATGCATCGAAGAAGGAGTTTGCCCACTATACCCTTAAGGAGATTTACGAGCAATCGAGCACCATAAAGAATGCGCTCTACCAAGATCGGATGAAATTGGAGGATTTCTGCAAAGCCATCAAAGGAGCGAAAAAAGTGTTCATCACAGCTGCTGGTACTAGCTTCCATGCAGGCCTCTTGGCAAGGTATTTCTTCTCTAAAATTTCAAAGGTTTACTGTGAAGCTATCTTGGCGAGTGAGTTCGGCCAGATAATCGATTGGATAGACGAAGGTACAGTAGTTCTAGCGATCTCTCAAAGTGGTGAGACTGCCGATGTTCTACATGCAACTAGAGAAGCGAAAGAAAAGGGAGCGAGAATCCTTTCTATAGTCAATGTAATGGGGTCGACTCTAGATAGAGAGAGTGATTTCTCTCTTTATCTAAACTGTGGACCAGAGATAGGAGTCGCTGCAACTAAGAGCTTTACAGCCCAACTTGTACTGATCTATCTCTTAGCTTTCACTGCAGCAGACAAGCCCGTCTATGTAAATAAGCTTAAAATACTCGATAAATGTGTTGAATCGATTCTTAAAGTTGAAGATAAAGTGATAGAGATAGCTGAGAAGTACAAGGACATTAACGACTTTTTCTTTATAGGCAGATCGACTCACTATCCAATAGCTTTAGAGGGTGCTCTAAAGCTCAAAGAACTCTCTTACATTCATGCTGAAGGTATGGCTGCTGGAGAGTTAAAGCACGGCACACTTGCCTTGATAGATGACAGAACCCCTGTTGTAGTTCTCAACCCAGAGGATGATACTTACCATGAAACCCTTAGCAATACTTTGGAGATGAAGGCAAGAGGGGCGAAGATAATAGGAATCTCGAACATAGATAACGAAGTCTACGATGATCTTATCCTATTTCCTAAAGTTGAAGAACTCTTTTACCCAATAATAGAGGTAATTCCCCTTCAGATGCTTGCATACCATATGGCCATCGGTAGAGGGGCAGATGTAGATAGACCGAGGAATCTGGCAAAATCTGTTACTGTAAAGTAAAGTAAGTTGTTCCAAACGAAAATGATGTTTGGGGTAATCGTAAAATCAGCGAAAGATTTCTTGAATTATACGATCTTCCCTTTTTACGGGTAAGAACTATGCACTTTTTAAATATCTTCTAAATATCCCTTAATAGGTTGCAATATGCCTAAAAGTGAATTAGTAGACACGATCTTCGAGGAGATAAAAAATGCCAGAAAGGTTCTATCAAATGTTGTTCACACTACAAATTTGGTTCAATCTCGGACTTTTTCTGAGTACACAAAGGGAGAGGCATTCCTTAAACTGGAGAACTTGCAGAAAACTGGCTCCTTTAAGGTGAGGGGCGCCTACTACAAAATCAAAAAACTTCTCGATGAAGCCAAGAAGAGTGGAGTTATCGAGGAGTTCAAAAAGAAGGGAGTCGTTGCTGCTTCTGCAGGCAATCACGCACAGGGAGTAGCCTTCGCTGCAATGTTGTCTGGTGTGAAAAGCAAGATAGTGATGCCAGTATGGGTAACTTCGAGTAAATACTTGGCGACTAAGACCTACAAAGGAGAAGTTATCTTAAAGAATACCATGGGTGAGCCTATAGAGAGAATGGATGAGGCTATTAAGGAAGCGCAAAGGATCTCTGAGGATGAAGGTGCGGTATACATTCATCCCTACAACGACAAAGATGTAATAGCTGGTCAGGGAACGATAGGGCTGGAGATAGTCGGTCAACTCAAGGACCAAGGGATACGGCCGGACGCAGTAGTGGTGCCGGTCGGGGGAGGAGGGCTTATCTCCGGAATTTCTATAGCTCTCAAAAAGATTCTGGGAGACTCTGTTAAGGTCTATGGCGTCGAGTCCGATCAATTTCCCTGTATGTTAAAAGCTAGGGAATCGAAGATTACTTCTGAGGGGATAAGGGCAGGTGTTAGATTTCCAATGATGAAAGGAACCACCATAGCCGATGGTATAGCCGTAGAGTCGCCAGGGGATTTAACACATGAGATCGTAAACGAAAGACGTTTTGTGGATGACCTTGTAGTGGTAAGCGACGATGAGATAGCTATGGCAATGTTTCGCCTTCTGGAACGCTCAAAGACTTTAGTAGAGGGTGCAGGCGCAACTTCTCTAGCAGCGATTTTATCAAAAAAGATAGACGTGAAAGGGAAAAAGGTAGTCGCTGTGATTAGCGGCGGGAACGTGAACCCTCTTATCCTTCCGAGGATAGTCAGAAGAGAACTTACACGTGATGGGAGACTTACACGCATATGTGGGAGGATACGTGATATGCCAGGAGAGCTGAACCGTGTTATCTCCGTCGTAGCCTCCCATGGAACCAACATAGTGGATATAAGTTGTGAAAGATACGACCCAAACATAGCGCCCAAAGATGTAGAAGTTGAGATCGCCCTAGAGATTTTAGAGAAAGAAACCCTCGAGAGTATCCTCAAAGACCTAAAAAAGAGGGATTTCAGATTCAGAGAAGTACGCTTACGACCCTGTTGAGTAATTTAGAATGGTCAAAGCTATCCCATTTTACTTCGGCACTTAAACCTCGATCCCTTCTTTAATCTATTACTTCTTCATGTACTCTTTTATGCCCCTTACCTTCTCTTCCATCGTTCTTGGCTTGTCTCTCCTATCATCTATTCTAAGATTAGATTCGACCCTTTTTACTCCCATTTTGAAAAGGGCTTCATGGGCTACTTTTACAGCCTCCAAGATTGCCTCGAGTCTCTCGGCTTCAAGTACCGTGCCCATGGGCGTGACTTCATATCTTATTCCCTCCACTTTCTTTATGGCATTTACTGCCTCAGCTATCAGCTTGCCTATACTTGTAGTTCCCAATCCTAGAGGGATGATGCTGAAGTCAGCAATTACAACTATCTTAGAAGAACTCATAACACTATAATGAATAGCAGAAATTAAAAACCTTATGATTTGGAGACCATTAGATGGTTGCCCTTTGTGAATACTAAATAAATCATAGTAGGGATATCTGCTTCGGCTTGGGCTTCCAGCTGCCTTGATCGTATTCTTCAAGGATCTGCTGATAAAGCCCAGTGGTCTGCTTCGCTATACTTTCCCAAGAGAATCTCTCATATACGGTATTGAGACCGTTACGACCCATCCTCCATCTATCCTCAGGATGATTTAGGAGATAGTCTATAGCTACCTGTAGGGCCGTAGGGTCTCTAGGAGCCACCTTCAATCCATTAAAACCGTGCATTACAACATCTGATAGCCCCCCTGTATCCGAAGCCACCACCACCTTACCAGCAGACATGGCTTCTAATGCGACTATCCCAAAGGGTTCATATAGGCTTGGAAAGACGGCTATGTCACAGACATTGTATAGAACCTTGATCTCTTCGTCTGGAAGGAAGCCTGTAAAGTAGAACTTGCTACTCAGACCGAGATTCTCCACGGTGTTAGTTAGGTTTGCTCTTAAAGGTCCTTCTCCTACGAGGACGAATTTAGCATCCCATCTTCTTGATAGCAATTGGCGAGCGGCTTCCACGAAGATATGTGTACCCTTTTCAAAGACCATCCTACCAACATATAGGATTATATGCTCCCAAGGTTCTGCGAATCGACTCCTAGCTCCAACCAGACTCACTTTTTCATCTAAACTCACCGGGTTTACACCATTAGGTATAACCCACAACTTATCTGAAGGAACACCGAAAGCAGCCATAACCTCTCTCTTCATATATTCACTACAGACTACGACCTTCCAAGCTTCGAATACCGCCTTCCACTCCGTTTCATGGATATGCCTTTGAAAGTCATCATGTATGCCCGTGCGCCTACCGAACTCGGTTGAGTGAATCGTAACCACGAGAGGCCTTCTAAAGATATGCTTCAGGGTTATGCCAGCAGGCGCCGTAAGCCAGTCATGAACGTGTATGATATCGTAGTCATTCTTTAAATCGGTTAGAATCTTCTCCAGCATCCAGTAATTAAACTGGTATACCCAAGAGATGAAGTCTGGTGATGGGAAACGGTAGCTCGAGCACCTGACGATCTTCTTCCTCCCTTCTTCCTCCGACATAGGGGCTGAAGGATGGTCCAACGAAACCATGGTAACTTCAACACCCATATTCTCCAGTTCTTGAGAAAGCCAATATACGTGACGGGCCAGACCCCCTATGATCCTTGGAGGATACTCCCATGAGAGCATAAGAACCTTCATCGCTCTAAAACCTCTCTGTAAACATCTACAATTCCATCCCATTCATGTAGAACGTGGACCTTCTCCCAAGGTACCTCGTACTTTTCAGCTATACGCTTGCACAACCCTTCATCGTGTATGACTAAGGCATCTGCCAGATCACATAGATGACGCTCAAAACCCTCTATCGACAAAGATACGAGGTTTATGCCACCCCTTCTGTCCTCTTCCAAGCTGTACAGTGTAAGCACAAGAGGCTTACCATAAGCCAGCTTAGCCATAAGGCCGGGTAGGCCCACAAGCCAATCATGGGCATGTATTATATCGAAGTCGCCTGCATCGTATACAACGCTTGATATGGCCCTTGTGTAATCTCCTAAGCTTGAGAATATCGATGTGATTGTATGTAGATTCGTCTTGACATGAGGCGCTACACCATATACGATCCTATCTCCTCTAACATCTGTGTATTCGTCACCCGCTATATGAAGGACATGCACATTGTGACCCTTAGAAATAAGTTTGCCTACAAGATTCTCAACATGAGAACCTACATACCCCCTACCATAATCCCATGAAAGCATAAGCACCCTGATCAAATCTTCCTCATCTGTGGATCAAGTGTAGTTTGTGAGTATACGTAGCGTCCCACTATAGTTCAAATAGTACCTTCCACCGACTTCAGAGATAAGACCCTCTCCTGTAAGAGACTTCAGAAACTCCAAGATCGAGCTCTCATCTATATTCATAAACTTGACCAGATCATCGACGGTTCTCGCGCTCTCTTCGTTCATGGCAGCTAGATTATGAAGAGTAACAAGGACCCTAAAACTCTTATCTTCATATCGCTCCAAGATTAGCACCTACTACTCTTCATGAACTTAATCCTTAAAGGAGTTATTTAAACTACACCTTCTTCAAGAGGGAAAGTTCTCCATTTAAAAGTCACACCAGTGGCTCCAATAATGGGAGAGTTTTTATAGGAAAAAATCGTCTGAGGTATCATCTAATTGCTTTTGGTTCCCTCCTAATATTCTTACTAACTCCCTCACCATTAGACCTCTTGCTCTTCAGAAGTTTCAGGAGATTTTCCGCAGTAATCTCTGGGTCTTCTCCAGCCGTCCGATCGACCTCTTCAGCGAGTTCACCCCAAAGTAAGACTTCTTTAATCCACTTCTGAAGATCACCCCTTTCTATGTGGCGGGCAACGATCTCTGGTGGAAGGTCCTTTAAGGAGTCAAGGAGATGCTTTAACCCATCGATAGAAGTCAATTCGTTCCCTTCGCCATCGTATACTCGAAAAGCAAGCGGCCTTGGGCACCTGACTTTCCAAGCATTCGAATCTCTCCCCCTCAAGTATTCACCTATTACTGCGCATTCCAGCAAAGATAATGCCTTCATGTATACACCGAATGCTGCAACCGGAGTCTTGAAGGGATTAAAGTATGTGTGGACCTCGCCTGAGGCATCATGCTTCATAGCCATATAGTGGTAAAGGTCACTTACCCCAAACCTCCTCCAATGCTCGATATGATGCTTTCCAAGAGCCTTTATGTAAGGCTCGAGCCAGCTGTAGGTGTTGAAGGCCCTCCATTGCATTTCACTACCAAGCCAAGCTGACTTATCCTTCTCTACATCCGCCCAGCTTATGGTGTCCCAGGGCGGCACATCAAAGACGCCTACTGGTTCAAGATTCTTCCCAGCCTCCGTAACCGTACTGAACGATACTCCTCTTCGCTCAAGGTTTACTGGCAGCCACTTCAGGAATTCGAGTATGCCTGTCGACCTGTCATGATGCTCCCCGAAGGTTTCGTAGTCCACCGCTATGAAGACCAGGTCTCCGTCAGCTGAATCCACCCAAGAAGCATACTTATCGGCTGTAAGAGGGTACTGATCCCACATCCTATTCGAGAACCTGAAGCCGATGTCATCACTCATCTTGTAGTCTCTGAGCAGGAGCCGAAGATCGCAACCGTATGTAGAGTAGACGTGATGGGGACTCCTACCCTTCAATATACGCTCCACCCCTTCTGCGATGGCCACCTTGAATCCCATATCCCAAAATTTTCGCCCAATATCGTTATTGTAGATCAGCTCGGTATTCTCTACAGCCGTGGGCGTATAGCCAAGTTTCTCCTCCATCGCCTTCTTATGAAGAAGTATCTGCTCTCTAAACTCTCCAAGCCCATTTGGATTCAATGAAGAGAGGCCATGGTAGTAGGTTTGACAGAGGAATTCAACCCTGCCTGTTGAGGCGAGCTCCTTTAACATGTCCAGTAGAGTAGGGCTGAACTTCTCAGTCTGCTCTAGCCAGAGGCCGCTCAAGCTGAACACTACCTTGAACGAGGGATGCTCTGTCAGGAGGTTTTTGATCAGTAAAGTTGCATCTAAGTAGCATCTTTTCGATACTTTCTTAAAGATCTTCTCCTCAAGCTCCGCATCATAGATATTGTTAAGCAAGTTAACAGACCTTTCTGAAGAAAATGATTCAACAAGAGCTTCCTTGAGGTCTTTTAGGCGTATTGGCTGATGAACCTCGAACATTAGAACAACTCTTTTTACCAAACTGTATACTATTTTTGAAAAAAGTGTAAATAAACATTATTGGGTAGTTCTTAAATACTTGGAGGCCAAGGTGCTCCTTTGTGATAGTCAGTATAACGCCAGAGATTGCGCTCGATGAAGGATACACCTACACAGGAGGCCTTGGAGTGTTCGAAGGAGACAAGTTTTACGGTGCAGCGAACCTCGATCTACCTTATACTACTTTGACCCTCTTCTATCGTGAAGCATTTATCGATTACGACTTCAACGAAGAGGGTACACCGATACCGAAGGCGCAACCTCAACCACCCGAGTTTCTCGAAAAACTGGTTCAAGAAGGGGTATTAACTTTGGACCTCCATGGTGAAAAGGCGAAGGTCGAGGTTCTGAAGTACCGTAAAGGAAAAGCCGAGGCTGTATTCTTCAACCCATTGGAGCCAGACTGGGTCTATCATCTTACAGACCACATTTACATGGAGAAGAGTCTGGAGGAGAAGTTTCATAAGTATACGCTTCTGGCAAAAGCTTCAGCCGAATATATAAGGCGATTTATAGGTACAGAGCATGTGGACTATATAGACCTCCAAGAGGCTTATGCAGCCTTCCTGCCCCTCATCCTTAGAATCCCCGGAAAGTTCAGATTGGTGATACATACACCAGGTCCGTGGGGGCATCCTGCCTTTCCAAACAAGTTCTTCGAGCAAGAGTTTGGGTACAATTTTATCAATAAGAAGATCGTCCTAACCGATATAGGTTTAGCAGCCTCAAAAGAGGTCTTCGCAGTATCGGCTAAACATTTCGAAGTCATGACCAAGGTTATACCACACTTTGCAAGCAAACTTCGCTATGTTACTAATGGAGTAGATATCGAAAGGTGGATGGATCCGACGCTCAAGGCGAGCTATAAAACTGGAAATCTTGACCTCGACCATTTTATCGAGAATAGAAAGGCGATCAAGAAGAAGTTTGCTGAATCAATTCGAAGATACAAGGATATAGATGTGGAGGGGATGATCATCGTCAACTGGTGTAAGCGTATAGTGCCTTACAAAAGGCCTGACTTTGTGATTAGAGCCATTGAAGATGTCCCTGATAAAAAAGTACTGTTCTTGCTTGGGGGGAGGGCTCACCCCTATGATGGAGTAGGCTTAGAGTTCGCACGAATCTTCCACAAGCTACACATCGAGCGGGAGAACGTCCTCTACATACCCAACTATACGGTGTCTGAAGCTAAGGAGTTGATCAAGGCTAGTGACCTACTGCTCTTTACACCAGTGTCAGGCTGGGAAGCTTGTGGTACGAGCTATATGAAGGCAGCTATCAATGGAGTGCCCACTCTTGCCTCAAGGGATGGAGGAGCGATGGAGCTAATCAGGCATGGTGTTAACGGGTGGTTCTTTGGGAAAGATCTTAGGGAGTTAGAAATAACTAAAATGCATGAAGATAACGCACAGGACTACGAGGAGTTCAA
>JACGUG010000076.1 GCA_024256285.1 archaeon | reverse complement strand
CTTATGATGGGCCAGTCATTTGGTGTGAATACACATTTCAATGTATAACAACTTGAGGAGAAGGGGCATTATAACTCTATTAAAAGTTGAAGAGCTTGAAAAGATTGTAATGGAAACAAATCAAAACCTGAAATAATACTATAGTCTGATTTCCTCCTGTTTTTGATTTGTAAGCTCCATTTTTCATTCTACGAGCTTCGTTTTTCATCAAATCGTGAATAGACATGTGGATTAAATTGAACATTTCCGAAGAATATAGATTATAATCAAGCCTTCTATTAACACTAAGGCTATAATTATGAACTGAAGAGCAGTGATTAAACTTAACGAGTCAGATAATGTTTGACTAACAATGAAACTGGAGGTAGAGGAACCAGCCGCTTGGACTGTATCAGAAAGTTCTGCATCAAACGTCACCAAATATGTGCCAAAGGGTGCATTGCTGCTAATTTTATAATCCGCTCTATACAAACCTGTACCTATACGTTGAACCGTTAAGGTTGTAGTCGATCCTGTAGGAAAGTAAAGATGAGCTGCAATAGTCGTCACATCAATCTGTTGGCCATTTAGCATAGTTATTGCATAGAATCTGGCCGTTTCACCTCGAAATAGGTTTGAACCTGCTTGTATATCGATGAGAATTGGGGAGATCACAGTAAATGATTCTCTAGCCCAAACTATTCCATCTGTAACCTTAATCGTATGAGTGGCTGTTTGAGTATTTGGTACTTGAATCATTAATTCCGCTGTCCCTAAGGCATCAGTTACAGCGGACCCAATGTCTTCGTCATCGAACATAATCCAAATTGTTGAAAAAGGATCGAAACCTGTTGCTTTTAGGTTTACGCTCGTACCTACAGGACCTGAATCTGGTGAAATAGTAAGATCTACAGGCTCTGTAGCTATTGTAGCAAAATAAGTGATGTTGTCGAGGCCAAAAGCTAAAGATGGATCGCTTATCATGGCAAAGCTCTCTGCACCTGGTAGTGGACCTTCAATCCACGTTTCTCCACCATCGATGCTGGCGTAATACCAAATATAACCATAAAGAAACGGATTGCGTAAGTCATACGCACCCACAACAATGTTTTCTGGATCGATGGGATTTATGGCTATTGTAGGGCCGTCCTGTATTGAAAAGCCCAGTCTTGTTATAGGATCCTGATTGACACGTATATTATCAAAGTCTGGACTGCCAGCAATATAGATGTCTTGATCGCCGTCATTTCTCATATCCGTCCAGACAGCAAAGATTTCATCATCATCTGTAGGTGCTATATCGAAGTAATCGCCTATATAATAGGGATCTTGTATCGTTGGATCTGAGGATTTGGTCGAAATCTTTTCATCCGTTCCAAGTCCTGGGTTAAAGGGACCTGTGAAAGGCACGTTATCGTAATATATGTTGTAGAGATAGTTATCTGGATCGTCCCTCCTGTCGCCCCAGATTATATGTATACGTCTATCTGGAGTCACCGTTATGCTAGGGAAGAATTGAGAGTTTGAAGTTTCGTCATCGTTCACATACAATGGCGAATCCCATGTCTCTCCACCATCGTCTGATCGGCTGAAGTAAACGTCTTCCCTATAAAAAGGATCATATATAGTATATACAGCGTATACATAATCTGAGTCGAAGGGGTCTACAGCTATCCTCGGAAACATCGAGGCCCATGCCCTAAATTCAGTTGGCGGCATATCGTAGTCCATTTCTTGCTCTGTAGTAATTGCTTCAGGAGAGCTAAAGGATGCTCCTCCGTTTGTCGACTTCGCTATCATTGGGGAGAAGTCCCCTGATAGTGGACCATCGTCAAGACTATCGTAGTATGCTAAATAAACAGTCCCGTCTGGTCCAACTGCAGGCATCGATCCTTGGACAAGGCGTTCCTCAATATCGAATTTTGGACTTATCGAGATGGGTTCTGACCATGTCTCTCCACCATCAGTAGATCTGGATAGAAAGATCTGGGTATAGACCTTATCTGCTTCAAAACTAAACCTTGTCCAACTTACATATACATTACCTGAATATGGACTATCTGGAAATGCATCTACGGCGATAAATGTTGCATCGTTGAAAAAACTTCTAGAACCATTAACAACAACTACAGATGGACTGAATGTGAGACCACCGTCTGAAGATTTCCAGACTCGTACATCAACAGACATCATGCCTAAAGTTGCTGCGATATCCTTATCTTCAAAATAGCTTTCAACTAATCCTGAAAAAGGTCGTGGTTTATCTTCTGTTGATAAGGGGGTTGAAGCTTGGATAGCAATTGGAGTTACACTCATTGTCAGTAGTAATAAAGCAAATAGGAAGGCTAATCGAGATTTATTCATATCAATCCTATTGAGACTCGTTCTTATAAATATATCAGGCTATTTTTAATGATTGGTTTAATCCTATTCGATTTCTTTAGAAATAAAAAATGCTTCATTTTCTATATCTATAAGTTGTAGTTATTCACCCTCATGAAGTAGTTGTTAAAGTTGGATATTGTGTATAGTCTAATGTAGTGCCGTCTGAAAGAATTAATCGGAAGAAATATGTTTCCCCTGGCAATGCGTCATTACTCTCGATGCAGATGTCCCATTCTCCTTGACCATTAACTGGAACTTCGTTGATGATTTCGATTATATTTGATAATTCTACGAAACATTCTTCGACCGTGCTGTGGGTAAGGAATAGATGTTTCAGTTCCTCTCCATCTTCACCTAAACCATCGTAGAACATCCAATCTGCTCCTTCTTCACCAACGTCATTCCAACTCGAACTATCCACAGGATTGATTGAATATTGAAGTTTCAACTGGTCGCCAGACCAGGCTGTTGTTCCCGTGTTCCTTATAGAGAGTCTTAATCTCAGAACCTCTCCTGTGACGGTAACATCGTCTATCGGAGTATCCTTGGGGGCTATGAAATTTGGAGGCTCTTTTCTATCGTCGTTCGCCCACCTATAATGATTCTGAACTAGAATTGGCGATTCTTCTTCATTGTATTCTACTATAGCCTTGGCAACTGGCATAAGAATCCCCGCCTTTATAATTGGTTGCTCGTTGATCGTAATATCGATCGTTATGCTTGTCACTGATTCCTCCAAGATCTCAAAATGGGTTTTGACCATAAACCATTCTGTAGTGATCCTCAAAGGGATGTCTGGTGTACCATCAATAGTCGCAGATGCACTAGTAATGCGGAACCTTATTTCGGTGTAACTTCCCACAGTCAGTTCCTGCGTTGCCAATACCATAACATAGTCGCTCAATGAAAGTAAATCGGGAACTTGAATAGGAGTTTCGAGCATTTCTACATCCATCCAAGTTCCCTCTACTTCGCCTGCCTTGTGAACTTTTATTCCATCTATTTCTAACATAAGTGCTTCCAATTCTGCAGGGGCATCTTTCACATTTATAACCAATAGGCCTTTCGCTTCGGCTGAAGGTGTTAAAGGGATTACACCTGCGCCTATGAGAGCGGTTATGATAATAAAAGCTGCGAAGAAGCCCATCAATCCGTGGGTTAATACTTTTTTACCGTTATTTGTCATCTTGAATCATCCTGCCGCTAACTATTCCTAAATATTGATTTAATACAATGTTTTTATACAGACTGTTCAAAAATTTGTACGCTAAGATTTTTGACGCCAGACCCTAAAAGTTTCATACCACAAAATCGCTGTAGAAAGAGTCCCTAAGATAAGAGCAAAGAGGCTATAAAAGTTAAATTCTTTAAATTGTGTTAGATAAAATATTAAAAGAGTAGTGAACATGGTAGCATAGAAAGTATATCTGGGCAGCATGAAAGAACCTACTTTCATGAATTGCTTTAGAACACCTACCTTTACTTCCCTTAAAAGACGGTAATCCCCATTCATCTTTTCAACCAGACCTAACTCCTCCAACTTATTCAGGTGATATGAAGCCAATGCAGGGCTTGAAAACTTGAGTAATCTCTGGGTTTTTCTAACCCCAATTACACCGTTTTTAGACTTTAATAATGCCCAATATACCCGGTAAGTATTACCCACTAATTTGCTAACAAGTTCTTCCTCATTCTTCGCTTCACCTTTATAATTTGACAAGGAACCACCGATAAATTATTTAATTGTAAGATTTTCTACAAAAAGATCATTATTATATTTTTAATGAGATGAAGGCATTTGACTGAGTTGTCAGAACGTGCTGGTAGCAAATTTATACGTTAACCTTATTTTGTCTTTCCTTCAACACTTTGTGTGCCAATAAGCTTTGAAAGTGTAGTTGCACGACAGCCTAAATATTTGGGCGAAAACACCGCAAATATAGTTAGTACTGATTTGACTTTCATCCTATCTATTTCCTTAAAGACGTTGAACGCCACAAAGATTAAGTATCATTTGAGGAGAGGCAATTAGGAATGAACATAAGAAGCGGTAAGAAACAAAAATCACTTTATATTTATCTAACAATCTTTGTATTTATTACTGTAGTCAATTCAATCTTAGCTCGTTTAGAAATTCCTTCGCCCATCGGATCT
>JACGUG010000015.1 GCA_024256285.1 archaeon | reverse complement strand
TTTCATCATCAAGTTGAAGGTATGGATAGATGTCGTCTTGATTTGATGATTTCAAGACTTTTAATACAAATGCAGAGATTTGATCAGATATACCGAACCGATAAGTTAGACTTTATATCTATCAAGTCTCTCAGAATAGCGCTTGCAGTCTCCATCCCCCCTGCACCACGACCGATTATCGTCTCTTCACCAGCAAATTCGGTATTGAAGGTCACAGCATTAAGAGTTCCGGGAACGCATAGAATATCTTTTTTCGATATCTCCATGGGCTTTACTTCTAAGCCTTTATCGATAGACCCTATGAGCTTTATGGTGCAGTCCTTCTTCTCAGCATCCTTTAAGTCTTTGAGGGTTATATGGCGTATCCCATGGATGTCCACATCCTTCAAAGTGACCTTCTTCCCCATTATCCAGTTTGCCATTATGACCAGTTTACATGCTGTATCGAGACCATCTACATCTAGAGAAGGGTCCTTCTCTGCATATCCCAATTCTTGAGCCATCTTAAGAGCTTCATCAAACTCGATACCCTTCTCACTCATCTCTGTAAGGATGTAATTTGTAGTCCCGTTCAAGATGCCCTTTATCGACAGAACTCTGTTGCCTATCAAGCACTTCCTCCCCAAATCGAGGATGGGTGTGCCTCCCCCTACGGTTCCGCTGAACCTCAGGTAGACCTCGTTGTAGTCTGCAAGCTCTGTAAGGGCAGGAAGTGCTACAGCGAGGGGACCCTTATTCGTTGTTATGATATGCTTTCCCTTCTTAATACCCGTCTCTATATACGTCAACCCCGGCTCTCCATCTTGAATGTTGGTTGGTGTTACTTCGACAACTATCTCTGCATCGACCTTCTCGATGACTTCCTCAGCCTGTAATTTAGGGAATCCATAGTCAGGATCATAGGAGACGCTTCCCCTCTTCTTTATCTGCAAGATCCTTTCCATGTCGAGCCCCCTCTCGTTTATTGCAGCCCCCCCTCTGTCAGCGATTGCTACGATCTTTGGACGTAATCCATAATTTTGGATGAGCTCCTTGTATCTGAGGGTGAGCAAGCGGAGAAAGCTCTGCCCAACCACACCGAAGCCAACCAAGATTATCCTCATCTTGACTACACCCCATTACAGAAATCAAGGAGAGATTGAACTCTTAAAATTGTTCATGCTCAAGCTCCATGGACTTTTTGACCATCAAGAGATCAGTTGGATACTTTAAAATAATCACATTATCTTTACTTTTCCTTCTCCTCTGGCAAGAGCGCTTAAATACGATGTTTTTTGCATACTCTGACGACATCATAATAGTAATCGAAGAGACCTTCCCTTTTAACTCGATTGTAATACGTGCAATCCAGACATATTACATCTCCGCAAACCTGACACCTCTCCCACCTCAAGCCTCTGCCCTCGGCTCTCAGAACTCTACTACAGTCGCGACATTTCAATTCCTCTTCTTCATCACTTTCCTCATTTTTTGCAGACATGGCAATCACTCAGATCAGCGCAAGCCACAGATCGATTTCAGAGGAGAGCCAGCCATTGCACGCGTTATATCCGCCGATGTCAGTATTCCGACCAACTTTTCGCCTTCGATCACAGGGAGCCTCCTGATCTTCAACTGATCCATTATCCTCGCAGCCTCTTTTATGTCGAAGTCTGGATTTATCACGGTCAGGGGTGCGGACATGTAGTCCTTGACCTTGATCTCCTCCAGTTTAAGCCCTTTGGAGATTATTTTAGATAGTAGATCCCTCTCCGTAAAGATTCCTATAGGCTTGTCTTGAGTTGTGACTATAAGGCTCCCTATATGTTTGTCCCCCATTATCCTACATGTTTCGGCTACACTCTCCTCGGCATCTATCGTAACGACTTTTTTGATCATGGCTTCCCTTACTTTTACCAAAGTAGATCACTCATTCAGCAGAGACAACAGTTCATATAAATGCTTCTGATACAGTTCTGTTGAGTCTATCGGTGTTAGTTTTTGGTAGAGACTCCGGATGTTATTCGATTCTGCTCAGATTTCTTTTTCCAAGGTAGAGGAATACAATCCCCAATAACCAACTCAGCGGGATTATGACATAAGACAGAGAATCCAATGCTGGGAGATCAAAAACTAGAAGAGGGACTAAGGTTAGTCCGAGCGAAACATTAGGTACTATGAAGATATTTAATATAAAATTTCCCGACTTGTCCGAGAAGGCTGGATTCAAGAGGAAGAGGCCGAGAGCGAAAGCCACGAATGCTGCAACGAACAGCATCACTAAACCGGTGTAAGTCAACAAAGAAATGAAGGTAGTTTGAGGAATCAGGATTGTTGAGACAGCTGCGATTCCCCCCGCGATCGGAACCACGACTAGCCAACCCTGTACCAACCTCGCCTTGACAAACCTTCCCACACCAGAAGGTGTTTTCCTATATATGAAGAGCGTATCCTTCCCTCGGAGCGTTACATCGCTTGCCACGAAAGCTGCAAGGAGCGGAAATAAAAGTAGACCCATTAATAGGGCATCCATAGGTTCCTCAGGATGCATGAAGAATATGGTCACCAAAACGAGTATACCCACAGCATAGGCGATATACGAAAGGTTTTGAAGCCTTCGGCTATATCCCTTGAAGGTAGATACTAGAAGAGTGCCGAAGGATCCGCCGCCTCCAAGATATTTTATGGTTTTATAGAAGACACCGTCAGGTTTAGCCCTAGAAGATATGAAGGTAGTGGGTTCTAGGCTGTAGGCTCGATTGGCCGCCTTTGCGCCCAACCAAAGAGTTGCTACAAAGAAGGCGACAAGTCCTCCGAAACGGGTCAGCGTCTCAAAACCTACGGCTGTGATGTTGCCTGGGTTGGATGCGAAGCTGATGATGACTTCAGCTCCCCAAGAACTGGGCAAAAGACCGAGTATGGCTTCGACCATCCCGCTCGTCCCAGGATCGGCGAGGGCTTCGAGCAAGCCTCCACCGATAATTGCGTACATCAATCCTATAGCGGGTAGAGCGATGATTAATGAGAGGGCCTTTCCAATATCCTTTCCACGGGCGGTTTTTCCAAACTTTGTTCTCAGGATGGCGGCGATCACAGTGCCTATCCAGAGGGCGGAGAAAAACGTGACTATGAAGATGATTATGATCATTACTATCTGAACCATATCCAGCCCCAGAGGATTCAGGACAGCCGTGAAAAGGCCAACGATCACTACAGCAGCGATGGCGTAGAAGGGCATTACGCCCAGAAACTCGCCAAGCAGAACGTCGCTCGGCTTTATGGGGGCTGCGAGAACGATCTCCTGCTGTCCAGTCTGCACTTCCTTCAATGTGTTGCTGATTGGTATTATTATGAAGTAGAAGAAGATCAGGAAGAGTATGATCTCTACTATGGCTACAGCAGCCTGGGATAGGAAGAAAGCGATGAATTCGTCTATGAAAAGGTTGACGAAGGCTGGCGCGATGAAGGCCACATAAACTGCTAGCAGCCCTATAACAAGATATGGAAAATAAGGTCTTATCTTCCTTATACTGCTTGTTCGGATGAAATATTCATTCCTCGCGACCACGAACCACTTAGGCACCGGCATCCCTATGCTCCCTCCAAGCCAAGAGCTCCTTCTCCTCAACTCCTCCGGTTATGGCGATGAAAGCCTCTTCCAAAGTCTTCGTTTCTGTCTGAGCGATGATCTCATCCACTGTACCCAATGCGATGAGCTTGCCTTGATTGATGATGCCTATTCGGTCACACAGCTCCTCCACGATCGGTAGAATGTGGCTACAGATGAAGATGGTCTTCCCTGCCCTGTCTGCTAATCCCTTAATCAGATTCTTCACCATGAGGGCAGCGCGGGGGTCCAGCATCGATGTAGGTTCGTCGAAGAACAGAATGGGAGGATCGTGGATTAGGGCTGCTGCGATCAAGACCTTCTGTTTCATGCCTCGGCTGTAGCCTTCAAGCAGGTGGTCACGTCTATCATGAAGCCCAAACAACTTCAGTAAGTCATCTATCCTTTCAGGCAGAATATCTCTGGGAACATCGTAAAGGGCTCCCATGAACTCCAGAAACTCGTAGGCGCTGAGCTTCTCGTACAACCCAGGGGACTCAGCAAGCAAGCCTGTGACCCTCTTCACTTCCGTCTCTTCTTTGAGAATGTCGTAACCGTTCACGGTGGCTGTGCCTCTGGTCGGCTTTATTATGCAGTTTAACAAGCGAACGGTCGTCGTCTTACCCGCCCCGTTTGGACCGAGCAGACCAAAGGTTTCTCCTTCATAGACTTCTAGGTCGAGCTTATCCACTGCCTTGATCTCACCTCCCTTACCGTAATACTTGGACAACCCTTTTGTATGGATCAGAACCTTCTTCATCTAACCATCTCCTACAGTCTTTTTTAAATAAGCTTCAAAATTACACAGATATATAGCTATCATTATCAAAAAGGACTACACATATCTGCAAATGGCAAACCTTTATTTCAACTTGATGAACCAATTATGATGTCTGGGAATCGATATGGTAGAGGCGCTGGAGAACACATTCTCAATGTTCGTGAAACCCATAAGGAGGGCAATTCGAGATAGGGGTTTCTCTGAGCCCACAGAGCCACAAGTAAAGGCGATCCCTTTAATAATGCAGGGCAAGAACGTCCTACTCATAGCACCTACAGGGACTGGGAAGACAGAGGCAGCCTTTCTACCTTTACTGGATTCTATGTTAAGATTGGAGAAGAAGGCGAGTATCAAGGCCCTTTACATCACACCTCTAAGGGCTCTGAATAGAGATTTATTAGAGAGGCTTGGATGGTGGTGCAAAAGGCTGGATATAAAGCTTGCAGTAAGGCATGGAGATACCGAAGTGAGGGAGAGGCGTGCTCAGGCTAAATTCCCCCCAGATATCCTCATCACAACCCCTGAAACTCTTCAGGCCATATTGCCAGGTAGGATAATGAGGGAGCATCTAAAATCCATCAGATGGGTTATAGTCGATGAAGTCCATGAGTTGGCTACGGAGAAGAGGGGCAGTCAACTATCCCTCGGTCTTGAAAGGCTCAGATACATCACTGAAAAAGATTTTCAATTGATAGGACTATCTGCAACCATAGGCACACCAGAGGAAGTAGCCAGGTTCCTAGTCGGGGAGGATAGGCCTTGTGAGATAGTTCAAGTCCCAGTTGCCAGGTCTATCAGGTTGAAGATACTCTGCCCTCAGCCATCAACCGAAGACTTCAAGCTTGCTTCGAATCTGTACACGTATCCAGAAGTTGCTGCAAGATTAAGGGTGATGAGGCAGTTGATAGAAGATAACGCTTCGGTTCTGCTCTTCACTAATACGAGGTCCGAGGCTGAAATCTTATCGAGTAGGTTCAGGGTATGGAAGGAAAATCTGCCCATAGGTGTTCATCACGGCTCCCTCTCCAAGGTATCTCGAATAGCTACTGAGAGAGACCTAAAAGAAGGAAGGTTGCTGGGGATAGTCTGCACAAGCTCTTTGGAATTGGGGATAGATGTAGGCTCCTTGGAGATGGTGATTCAGTACAACTCACCAAGGCAAGTTACAAGGCTACTTCAAAGGGTGGGTAGGAGTGGGCATAAGATTGGAGGTATTGCAAAAGGGGTTATAATAACTCAGGACTCGGATGATGCCCTTGAGGCCATCGTCATAGCCCGCCGTGCACTCCTTGAGGATTTGGAGCCAGCCCCTATCCCAGACAAACCTCTAGACGCCTTGACCCACCAGATCGTAGGGTTGATGATGCAGAAGAGGAGTTGGAGCTTTGGAGATGTCTTGGAAATCTTTACCAGAGCCCATCCCTACAGAAACTTATCGGAGGAAGATCTGAAGGAAGTTCTTACATATATGCACACAAGATACCCTGCCTTTGCTCGAGTTTATTTTCAAGATAGATCCTTTACCAAGCCTCAAAGGAACAAAGAGTTCTACAATTATTACTTTCAGAACTTATCGATGATCCCTGATGAGAGGCAGTTTCTAGTCATAGAGGAAGAGAGTGATGAGCCTATAGGAGTCCTCGACGAAGCCTTCGTTGCTGAGAATGGGGAGATAGGGACGAGATTCATTGTAAGGGGCTCTGTCTGGAAGATTCTCCAAGTGTATCGAAATAGGATCTATGTCAAGTCTGAAGAAGACCCTAGAGGCGCGATACCGAGCTGGGTGGGCGAAGAGATACCCGTGCCCTTTGAAGTAGCGAACGAGGTAGGAGAGATTAGGCGCAGAGTAGAAGAGATGTTCAAATTGGGGTCGCCTCCAGAAGGAATAGCCTTGGAACTGAGCAAGGTCTATCCATGTGACCCTCAAACTTTACTAAGAGCGATATCGGAGATCATAGAGCAAGTCCAGATCGGTCTTCCAGTACCGACCGACAAGAAGATAACGATAGAGAGGTGGGGAGACCTTATCATAGTGCATTGTTGCTTCGGTCTTCTTGCCAACCGAACGATCTCTAGGATCCTTGGTCTGATCTTGTCGGAGAAGGTAGGGCACCCCGTTGGGATTCAGCAAGACCCCTATCGAATAATCGTCCAGACGGATAAGGTAAGGCCAGAGGATGTAGGACTGATGATGAGGGATTTGGCCCATGAAGATATCAGAGAGGTTGCAACTCGAGCCTTCATAAGAACAAGCCTCTTCAAACGTAGGTTCCTCCATGTAGCCAAGAAGTTTGGAGCGATCTCAAAGGATGCTGACCTGAGCGATGTGAGTTTAAGCAATATGATGAAGGGGTTCGAAGGTACAGTTGTCTTCGATGAAGCTATAAAAACTACACTATCAAACGATGCAGACATAGAGCAGACAGTTCGCGTCTTGAATAAGATAGAATCTGGAGATATAGAGGTCGTAATAATAGAAGACGAGTCCCTCACACCTATAGGAAGGATAGGCATAGAGGAGATAGGCAGGATGACAGACCTCATACCACCTAAGAGGATGAAGAGGATACTGATAGAGTCTGCCCGTACGAGATTGATGAACGAGACTCGAACCTTCGTCTGCACGGATTGTTGGAGCTATGCAGACGTATTGAAAGTTCAAAATCTTCCGGACAGTATATCCTGCCCTAAGTGTAGATCGTTAAAGATAGGGTTGGTGGATGAAACCTTAGAAAAGGTCTTGACCTTATGTGACAAGATGCTGTCGAATTCGAAGTTGAATAATAAAGAGAGGGTTTTGATAAAGAGGGCGCTTAAATCTGCAGAACTTATCTCTGACTATGGGCTTGCGGCGGTAATGGTGCTTGTAGTTAGGGGGATGAGCATGTTCGATGCTAAGGCATTACTGAACAAAGAATCTAAAGTGAGCGATAAATTCATGGAGTTGGTCCTTGAAGCTGAGAGGAGGGCCTTGAAGAGGAGGTTCTTCGTTACTTAACCGATTACACATTATAGGTAATGCATATAAATTTATACCATGGTATAAAATATGATGAGCAAAGCCATCCCAACGAAACTGGATAAAGCAATTGTAGACCACATCGACCGTTTAGTCTCTAAAGGCCTCTATGTAAGTAGAAGTGAAGCCATTAGGGATGCTGTGAGGGAACTTGTTGCGAAAAGGTACATTTCAGTTTCTCATTTCTTAAGAGTTATGGCAGAGATAGCGGGAGAAATCATAATCAGCAATTTTCCAAAAGTCACGGATGTTATCTTGTTTGGTTCTGTAGCTACTGGTGAGGCAGATATGGAGAGTGATATCGATCTTCTTGTTCTAATCGAATCGAAAAATGATGTTGAAGCTGGAGAGATGGAGATTCGCATTCATTAGACCGTCTACCCTTTGAGTCTGGCTGCGGATGTAGTTTTCTCTGCCATCGTTATAAATAAGGATCTGTTTTTGAAGTTGCTTAAAGAAGGCTCCCACTTTGCTTCAGAAGTTGTGAGGAAAGGTGCTCAAATTAAAGGGCGCATACTAAATGAACTCAGAGGTTTTGGACTACATAAAGAAGGCTGACGAAAAGCTTCGAACAGCCAAAGTACTTTTGGGTTTGGGTCGATATGAAGATGCAGTAGAGATCATACTACTCCGTTCCGAATGCGGCAAGAGCTACCTTGTCCTCTGAAGGACTTTACCCAAAGGCTCATGAAGGAACTGTCAAGATGTTTGGAAGGAGAATTATAAAAGGAAAGGGCTTGCCGAGGAGCCTTGGGGCTGGGTTCTCCCGCTTAAAGACCTTAAGAGAGAAGGCTGATTACTCACCAAAAATAGAGGTAACCGAACCCGATGTAGAGTGGAGCATCGAATTTGCTGAACGATTCCTCAATCAGATGAAGGTGCACTTGGAGAGCGAAGGTAAAATCTAGAAACTTATTTTGCCTATATGCCTCCACTACCAAGAATAAGAGATCCAAAAGGAAGATTCGTTAAAGGTCATGTCTTTCATGTAGGAAGTAAGATGGAGTACTAAATCAAGGACTAATACATACGTAATAGCTAAGAATTATCGACTTAACGAGGTAGCTGAACAATTAAGAAAGCTAAAGGGAAGATGGAGAATCTTTGCAACCTTCGTTTTAGTAAGTGGACTTAGAACCGAAGAATCGATAATGGCTTTCAATAATCACAACGATCTTTGTAATGGGAAGATAATGGAACTGTTCTGGGACAGAGGTAGTAAAAAGGCTAATGCTGTCTTCTGCCATCCGAAGTTGCATAATCTTCTAGATGATGATAAAGTAAGTAAAGGTGGACTCTATTCAGCTTGGAGAAGATCAAACATAGATTTTCCACCAAGGTTACTTAGGAAAGTAAATTTCACTAACAATGCTCAAGTCCTCGATCCAATGTTAGCTGAATTTATGCAAGGTAGACGAGGCAGTGTCTCATTAAGACATTACTATTTACCTACAATGGAAGAAATATATGAAAAATGAATATATATGTACACAAAAGCTTAAATAAACACATAAATTTTCAAGTTAAATAAGGAGATCATCATGGGAGTATATGATTTTTGGACACACGGGAGTAGTGTACAGGTCGAATATCCTGACAGAGTAAAATATATCCGCCGTTCTGGAGATGGTACCATTATACGTCAAGAACATGGGACTTGGAACTGGTTCCATTTTCCCATACCAACGCCCACTATAATTAATAATACAAAAACGAAATATGATGTAGTTTATTTGAAGGCTCGTACTGGTAACAAAGCAATACAAAGTGAACCTAAAGAAGCTTTTATTTCCGAAATAGGATTTCTTGATATCGGTAAAATCGAACCGAATTATCAGCTTCCTTCAGTAGCTATTGTTGGTGAAAACTGCTCAGCAGAGATTTTCGGGATTTCTAAAAAACTACCTGAAAAAGAAGTTAAAAATGGGTTAGTGATTTGCGTGCGTGTAGAATTCAAACCCGACCCCGATTTCGACAAAACTTATCCCCCCCAACCCGTAGGAGAAATAATTTTCTTCGGTGCAGGCGCGCGTTTCAAAGTTTAACGCTTATTTCGACTGTTGTATTAACGATATCAAAATCGCCGACTTGATATAGTGAAGAAATAAGACGACTAGTGTTAACTACAGCTACTAAATACTAAATAGTATTCAAGTTTACAATTCGTTGACTCATAATTAAAGACGATATCCAAATTGTCTATGCAAGCTGGATTTTCATGTAATTAACTTAACTAGTAAAATCGCATACTTAAGTTAAGATAAGTATTAGAGTTGTATAATCTAGGTCTTTATTATTACTTGGACCCCCTATATTTTAACAAGGGGAGAAGAGCTGTTCTTGTGTAAACCTATAGAGAATCAAAACTTTGAAATTATTTCAACAAAAAGGGTTGGAATAAAATCAGGGATGGATAAGTTGTGGAGATTTTACATCAAAGATAATATGTTTGTTTCAAGGAGAGAAACTTTCTACTGATAAAACATAATTCAAATAATCCTTTAAGGGGAACAGACAATATTCAAAAAGTTGCCTCAGGAAACATGAACCCGTCCAGTTTCTATCTTAAATCCCTATTCCATAATTATTATGGAAAGTTTCCCAAGGAAATAATGTATTTTTTAGGTAAGTATCAGTTGGCCTCTTAACATGTATTCTACAACAAAGAACACAAAAGACTAGAACGGTGAGGTTATATACACATACTATGCGACTTCCTGCAATACCAAGAGTCGACATCGCAGATCCGCGAAAATTCGAACCAGTTAAAGGCATTTCAACTCTTGCAGAACTTGGAAAGATGGTTTGATAAAATTAAAGAGCTCAAAGAAGAAATTATCTCTATTGTAGTGATGTTAATAAATGTGATAAAAGAGGCTCTCTCTGTTTGGGGTATGGGTTAAACATCTAGTCTAGAATCTTTGTACTCTTTTTTAGATTTTTTGGACTCTGTTAAATCTTTGGGTGTTGTATTTGGATGTTGATTTTTGGGTGGTAGTTTTAAAGAGACCATCTAATTTATTTAGACAAGATAAGGCTCATCAAAGTCTTCTGATCTATCTCTGCCCTAGTCCTCCATCCTATATGCAACATGTCTTGCTCATCTTGTAACAAGTATCCATTCTTGATGAACCGATCCAAGTTTAAATCTACTCTCCATTTTGGGAACTTCTCTCTTAAAATCTGCTCTGCATCCTTTCTTGCCATCTTCCCTTGCCTTGAAATTATAAGGGCTATGGTGGCAGCCAAGGCAGCTATGTCGTCTATCCTCCAACCAGATGAAATTACATCGCTTACTGTTAAGGGTTTCTTTATGGTTATGAAGAACCTGGCCCTCCCAACCTGCTCTTCAGAAGGTTCATGGGGTGCCTCAGCCTCCTCAAATACAACTTTAACTTGAAGGTTCAACTTATCGAGCTCTGAATTCAATATATCGATTATCTTCATGAAATCTGGGCCTAAAGCTTTTCTCAACTCCCAACCCTTCACGCCAGGCTTTCTATGCCTTTGAAAGAAGAGCAATTGAGAGGCCCTCTTCACCTTTCTACTGATCTCAGCCTCCCCTTCACTCAACTCTTTCCCTCCTTGAGCTTTCTGCAAGACTCGTAATTGAGAGCGATGGGTAAAGAATGGTGCCTCTTTTTACTCGAAGCCTCTCTTGTCTCTTTAAGAGGCACGATGAAAGTCCTCTCCTCCAAGGGGTCCACTACGAGTGTTGCATAACCTTCTGTCAGAATGAAACTGATGATATATGCCCTTTCTAAAGTCTTTTCAAAAGTATCAGAACAGATGAAATCCCAATAATCTATCTTCTCACCAAACTTCAACTTATCCATGAGCTCTTTTAGCAACTCTCTTACTTTATCATCGAAATTTTCTAAGGAGACAACCTTAAGATCGATTAAATCGTCGATTTCAAGGGAGCCAACTTCGGAGCCTATGCTGAAGTCTTCTCTCCATCTCTCACCTAATGGAAGAAGATTGTTCCAATAATCCACTGCCTCTTTTAACCTCTGAGGAAATATCTGATTCATCCCAACTATAGGGTGCCAAGAGTTTAGAAAGGCCTCAACCATACTTTTTGAGTCCAGCATCCTTATCTTCAGCTCAACGAAGACAGGGTCCATGTAAAGTGATGAAGAACGGCGTTTTATCCAATCGCTCTGTAGTTTTATTATAGACGAAATTCGATTTATGGCTTCAGCATCCAGAAGCAATTCGTCCAATAGCTTCAAATGAGGGAGATACTTCTTGAGCTTCTCTAAAGAAGACTTTACATCCACTTCGAAGGGGTCGACCCCTCTTCTTTCTACTACTCTGCAGATTTCGACTATTCTCAGTAAATCTTCTAAGTTGACTTTACTTCTTTGCAAACTCATTTACTACCTTTGCCTCAGACTCCCCTTGAACACTTTGCACAACTATTATATGAACGTCTTTCTCTGTGACAGTGATCTGGCTGGGCGTGATCATCAGATACTGTATATCCTTCTTCTCTTTAATCGTCGAGACTATCGCCTTGAATATGGCTTCACGGTTTCTTGGATCCATGTGCACATCGAACTCATCAACAGCCCTAAAAGGCGACATTATGTGCTGTTGCAGAGATAGTAAGAAAGCCATTATCGAGATAGTCCTCTCACCACCGCTTTGAGTGTATGCATTCAATATCGAGGGGTTCGCTCCCCTGAACCCCACAGTAAGCTCCAGACCAGCTGTCTCCATATCCTCCAAGCCTTTTAACCTCACGTTACCTATCGCACCGATCTTTGAGAGTATGCTCTGATACGATGGGTTGACTTCGTCTATGAGTTTCTGCAAAACATCCCTCCAAACCTCCTTCCTCTCTTCTAATTCTACTAAAGTTCTCTTCCTGTTCTCAGAAACTATCTCTGCCCTTTCTTTAAGTTCGTTGTAGGTCTTTAGGTAAGTATTGTAGACATCTTCTGCCTCTTCGGGTATGTTACCAAGAGACTGAATGTGAGCATCTGTTATCTTTATCTCGGCATCTATGTCTGATAGGTATCTATCCGTCTCTATTCTTGCACCAGCCCTTTCTATCAAAGGAGACAACTCATGGAGTTTCTTCTCCCCTTCTCTTATCTCTCCCTTTATGTGATTTATACCATCTTCAATATTTTTCTTCCTAAAACTCAGTATGGCCTCATCTACCCTATTGTTGACATACTTCTCAAGGTTAGAGCTCGATTCTTTCTCCAATTTTCCCAATTCTATTTGAGTTTTGGATATCCTGTCTTCGATCTTTTGCTTATCCTCCTCAAAGCCCTTGATTCTCTCAGCCAATCTTTCTATAGGATTGATACCAAATTGGCTCAAGACTTTCTCTGTAACCTGAATCTCAGTTATAGCCTTCTCAAGGTCCAAAAGAGAGTAGTAAAGTCTTCTTTGCTCTAGTTGTTGAAGTGTGAGCTTTTCGTAAGACTTTTTTACTGAATCTTTGGTCTGCTCTATTCTTGATATTATATTTTCTAAAGTATCTTCCTTTTTCTTGAGCTTCTCTTTTAAGGAGTCGATGATCTTTTCCTGCCTTATCACCTGAGCCCATATCGCCTCTCTCTTCAATAAGTTCTTTTTCGCTATAAGCTCCGCTTTGAGCAGACTCTTCTCGTAGATTTCTTTCCAGTAACTTAAAGTCTGTTCAGCACTCTCAAGAGCTCTCAGAACAGATTCTTCTTCACTTATCAGACCCACAAGCTTGCTCTCAGCCTCCAGTATCCTCATCCTATACTCCTGAAATCCGACTGCCTCTTCTATCATTTTCAACTTCTCTTGAGGGGAGATTACACTGAACTCTTCCACCATATTCTGGTGCATTATGATGAGCATATTATCTGGGTTCATTCCGAAATCTCTGAAGAGCCTTATAACCCGGCTCTTGTCTATCTCACGATAGTCTGCTTCATACCAATATGAACCGTCTTTCCTTAAGTAGCGAGAGAGCATGAACGTATCAGACTTGCAAAACGGTATGGGTCTTCTTCCATTTCTTGGTCTGTTGTCGAATATCAATGTAGCTCTTGCCACATCCTTTCCATGTCTTATGAGATCGCTGAGCTTCCTACTTCTCTCAGTATAAGCTTGACCCAAGACTATCGAGATGGCGATGAGTATGGTGGATTTCCCAGCTCCATTCGGACCACATATTATATTCAATCCCGACTTCAAAGGAATTCTTGCATATTCATAAGACATGAAGTTCTCTAGGATCATCTCTTCGATCTTCGTCGAAATCTTGGGCTCAGTAATCGATTGCACGTTCATCATCTTTATACCTGCTTAATATTAATTATTAACTTAGACATGGCGATCTTAAACAAGTGACTTTAATTCTTTTTTTCTTTAACATACTTATTTATCTAGTCACAGAATTCCTTATTTAGTTTAGGAGATCTTCTTCCTTTTATTTTTGCACATCATCCCCAACCCAAAATTTTCAGTCATAAATTATAGATGGATTCAGTGGGAGTGGCACCGAGCTCGGGTCTTGATTAAGGATGATTTTATAATGGAGCTTCCGTAAAATTCGTTTTTCTACTCTATGTACTTTTTGGGGTCTTTCTCAAATTCCTCTTTACAATGCTCCGAGCAAAAGTAGTAAGTCTTAAAGTAAGTCTCACCTTCATCCGAGAGATACTCGGTTTTATATTTTGCTTTCTTCTCATCTACATCCATTCCACATACAGGGTCCTTTGCCATCTAATCCCTCTTTAGAAGATTTGTAAAAGACTTTTAACCTTTTCCCATGAACTGGACGAACTCCTCTTCTGTCCGAAAATTCAAGGCATAGTTGTTCTCCTTCTCGTAACCTATAGTGGAGGAAGGCTTTTCCCCGTAATCGTGTCCAGGATAGACTTGTATATCTTCATCTAACTTCATCAACTTTTGAAGGCTTCTATAAAGTTCTTTAGGGTCGCTTTCTAAGAAATCTGCCCTTCCACATCCACCAACGAAAAGAGTGTCTCCAGTTAGCAACTTCTTATCTAATAAGAGGCATACACTCTCAGGAGCATGACCGGGTGTATGAATCACTTTTATCTTTAAGTCCCCAACTTCTATGATACTACCATCACCAACGGATATTTCCTTCTCATCTCTCGACTTTTCATGCATTATTATCCTTGCACCAGTCCTTGATGCCAGCTCTTTATTTCCATTGGTATGGTCGAAATGGGCATGAGTGTTTATTATGTATTTTATCTTCAAGTTGTGCTTTTCTGCCTCTTTTAATATCCTTTCTACATCTCCTGCAGGGTCTACTACAACAGAGAGACGAGATTTCTCATCCCCTATCAAGTAGGTGAAGTTAGCCATAAAACCGATAAGCATCTGGATGAAGATCATGTTAGACAACTTATTTTATTGAGCATAAATACATTTAAACTTAAATCTATCAATAGGCTTGTAGATGGTAACTACAGGGAAAATCTTCATCGTTAAAGAAGAAGTCGACCTTGAAACTATAGCCCTAAAGTTGAAGGATTTTAGGACTGAAGAGAATGTAGAATTCGAAGATCGTGAACTGAAGTTGATCAAGGAGATAAGTGATATAAAGATCGTTGAAGGCGCCCTACAAGGAATCTACTTACAAGACAGAGTTATCGATATATATCACAGAGGAGAGAAGATCCCCACAATTCAGACTATAGAAGCACCATTCATCTTTTCTGAGCATAAAGGAACGATACTTTTGTCCATCTTAGAGAAGAAGTTGCAAGCGAACAGCATCGCCAATCAGCTCAGTAAGATTCTGTTCATAACTACTGGTCATATAGTTGAGGCAAGGATAAATCCAGAAATAATGAAGAACTTTCATGAGCAGAACTTTGAAGATACAAAGGTCGTCTTCTTCGATGATGTCGATATACCAAATGTGAATAAATTGTCCCTTTACGGCTCGAGCTTGGTAGACACAGCTCTCTACAATGATTATTGTAGTCACGGAAAGGTATGGTATGTTGTTGTAAAGCCAAAAAGGTATGGGTTCATAGCAGGCGTAACGAGAGACAGTGTAGTAACGATATTCAGCAGAGTCGAGAAAGACGACTTCATAAATTACGTTACGAATGAAATCTATCCTCTGATTTTGAAATCCAAGGAAATGTCTTAAATGCTGAAGTTAGTCCCTGACGAGCCAGCCCTCCTATTAAGGACACCTTCGAGCAAGATTTTATTGATAGCAGACTTACATTTGGGCTTCGAAAGGGGACTTTTATCAAAAGGCATAAACATACCATCCCAAACTCAAAAGATTTATCACAAGTTAAAATCCATCGTCGATCGCTTCTCTCCAGACAGTATTATGATCCTTGGGGACGTTAAGCATGGGACTACAAGGGTTCTGCCTCAAGAGTGGACGGAAATCCATCAATTCCTCGATAAAACCAAAGACTTAGTCAAATCAGTAGAGATAGTCAGGGGGAACCATGATGGAAGTTTAAGAGCCCTATCGCCGAAAGAGGTTAAAATTCATCCATCAAGGGGCATACCGATCTTAGACGGTAAAAAAATGATTGCACTTATGCACGGACATGCTTGGCCTTCTCCCAAACTTCTTCGTTGTGATGTGCTCATCATGGCACACAATCACCCTGTAGTTGAGTTTAGAGAGTATGGTTTTAGAATGGTTGAGCCTGTCTGGGCAATAACGAGATGGATTAAGAGAAAGATGGCTAAAGCATTTCTTAAATTTTCAGGGATGAAAGTCGACAGCGATCCTATAGGTTCTTTTAAGAATGCCTTCGGCTTTGATATAGGAGATCCAAAGATAGTAATCATGCCTGCCTTCAATCCTTTACTTGGGGGAAATTCCATAAACACGAGTGAAACTCAATTTTTAGGTCCTTTGTTTTCTTCAGGATGCATCAATTTGGAGGAATCAGAGATCTACCTTCTGGATGGAAGTTACCTTGGACACCTTAAAAATTTAATCCCCAAAGACTATACTACATAATTGCCAACGATAGGTATGGTTTGTCTGCACTTTGGACATCTCTTATCATGTGTAACTGTATATTTTACTATGAAGAAGCCATACCTCTTTATCAATACCTCACCACAGTTATGGCAATACGTATTCTCCAACCTGTGTCCTAAAACATTCCCGATGTAGACATACTTCACTCCTTCTTTCTTCGCTATTTCGTGAGCCTTCTCTAAGGTGCTTATAGGGGTTTGGGGTCTATCGACCATTCTGTATGTCGGATAGAAGCGAGTGAAGTGTAGTGGAGTGCTATCCCCTGCCTCTTTGATATGCTTCTTAACCAGTTCTCTAATGGAATGTTCGTCGTCATTTACTCTAGGTATAACGAGATCGACTACTTCGACATGCAAGCCGATCCTCTTTGCTTCATTTACATTCCTCCAAACTACATTTACATCTGCTGCACAGAACTTCTCTACAGCCTCAAAACCACCTTTGACATCGAATTTTATGGCATCCATCCCTGAATCCTTCAACGCCCTTAACGCCTCTAATGTCATATATCCATTTGAGACATAATTGGCATACATGTTCATTTTACACACCAAAGGGAAGACATCGAGCGCATATTCAAAGAGTAATGTAGGCTCGTTAAAAGAGAAGGATACTCCTTTGCATTTCTCTGATAACGCCATTTCAACAAGGTCTTTTGGGCTCAGATAGTGGGCCCTTGATGGATCTGGGTAAGATTTACTTATATCATAATTCTGGCACCAAGGACATGTGAAGTTACAACTCCAAGTTCCTATTGTCAGGGCGTGACTACCTGGCCAATAGTGGAAGAAAGGTTTCTTCTCTATCGGGTTTGTAGATATAGATGACACATCGCCATACACTAATGTATACGATCTACCATCTATATTCACTCTTGTCTTACAAAAGCCAAACCCATTTGGAGGTATTAGACATCTCCTCTCACATAGATCACAGCGGACTTTATCCCCTTTCTTCGTGTATAGTGGACTCTCTTTCACGCTTTTATACTTCAGAAGTTCCTTTTCTACTTTGACTGCACTCATCTATTCGATAATTATAATGTCTTCAGTTAATTATCGTTTTTGTATCTGGTTACAATCATATTCTGATAAAGATGCTGAAATTATGGAGGCGGAGACTGAAGATTTTGAAACGATTTTTTAGAACTTGGGTAGACTGTTCACTACTTTAAAGATATTCGAAGCAAGAAAAGTAAGGGAGTCGTCCAATAAAAGATGATGGTGCTCATTCAAATTCTTCAGATGCTTGCCTTAACCTCTTTGATAAAATTTCGGCTTTCTTGCCGATTCTGTTTGTGTCACATGTTTCTAGATGCTTCTCGTATTCCGCTACTGTATTGAACGATGCTCCACATCGCGCACATTTTTTCTTAGAAGTAAATCGCTTCATAGATCATTCATCTATTGATAACTATTATCAGTTTAGATATATATGGTTTATTTTGTAAGTTGAAGAGTCTACTCACCTATTATCTGTAAGACTAGCTCCCTCGATCGGCTGCGGGTATCTAACTCTATGAAGACTACTTGTTGCCATGTCCCCAGAGTTAGCCTCTTGTCTTTAAAGGGAATCGTTAAGCTCGGTCCTATAAGGGAGGCCCTGACATGTGAGTGCCCGTTACCATCATGCCACCTTTTCTCATGCTCATAATAGATATTCTTGGGAGCTATCCTCTCTAGCATATCTGGGAAGTCCTTCAGCAGGCCAGGTTCATACTCTATAGTTGTCAATGCACCAGTAGAACCAGGGACGAAGACGGCTACTATGCCACTTCTAAGCTCGGTCTCCTTTACAGCCTTGGCTACAGAATCTGTTATATCGATCATGTCCAATTCGCCCTTTGTAGACAAACTAAGATTCTTTGTTAAAACACTCATACACTCCACTGAAGACTTTTTAGACAGTCTCCTTAAATTGCTTTCCTCTGTCAGCCTCTCTTAATTAATCTTATATCGATTAATTAGAATATTTCTTTGCTTCTGAGAAGGGCCTTCCTCGATCATCTTAGAGTCTTGACGCCTGAAGAACGTCGTTACAACTGCAACTATAACCGCTATTGTGGCGATCCCGATGGCTATGTAGGCCACGGTCGTAGATTCATCTAAAGCCGATCGAAGGTAACGCACCGTCCTATCTGGATCCTTGAGCCAAGCAACGAGATCTGAGAGAACATATTCCTGTATGGGTCCCAAAGGCTGTATCCAGCCGTCTGTAGGGTAGAATGTGTGCCCGAGACCTGGATAGGTGATCAGGGTATGATCTGGGTGCTTTATCTCCGTCAACCTCTGCTCCAGAAGAAAGGCTTGCTCAACCGGGGCTTGTGTGTCACCTTCTCCCTGAAGTATCAAGATGCTGGCAGAGACGTTACCGATCACAGCCAAATTGGTATCCAGAGCGAAGTGTGACTGCAGCCATTTTTGCCAAGGGGATTCAGATGTTGTAAACCATTCAAACGCTTGGATCTCAAGAGGTTTCAGTTCTTCATGAATGCTAAAGAACCCGTCTTCGTCCGCATCGAGTCCGGGGTACCAAAGCCATTCTCCTGTGCTGTTTTCTATCAATAAGTTGGGTGGGAGGGGTGAAAGTTCTACATTTTCTACTCCCATGGTTGTATGTACTTCCTGTATCGATAGTAATCCGTCGTGATTGCTGTCTACCTCTTCAGCATAGAATATTGCCCGGTCGACTAGCTGGAAGTATATGATTTCGCTAAGGTTTTGAGCGTATGCACTCATAAGTACAATTTTCTTCACTCTTAGATCTTCGATGGCGATTCTAGGTGCCATGGCTGTTCCCTCACTGTGGCCAATTATGGTTATGTCATTAGCATCGACTTCAGGTTGCTGCATAAGAACCTCTAGCGCCTTCTCAGCATCCCCCTTCAGGTCCTGAAATGTCGTATTCACCACTACATCTTGATTCAACACAGTACCATTCAGACCGATGCCTCTCTTGTTATACCTCAACACAGTGAAGCCTCTCTCTGAAAGATATTCTGCTATCTGGAGAAAGGGCCTCGAAGGCTCTCCTGTGCCGGTAACTAGAGGAGGGAGATATTCATCCATATCTGTAGAGCCAGAACCATGGACGAGAAGAACACCTGGGAAAGGGCCATCTCCAACAGCAGGATAAGTCAGCTGAGCATCTGTGGTCAAGCCGTTGCCGAAGTCTATCACCAAATCCCTACGTGAAACTGTCTCTTGAGCATGAGTTGGGGCCAAAGGAAAGGAGAAAAGAATTGCAACTACCAAAATTCCAGCGATCATAGCCTTTTTCATGGTCTTTAACACCCAAAGTAAAAACGGTTTAATTTAATTTATTAGCTTTCCTTCCATAGCAATTCAAACGATCGAGGTAAGAGCAAGATAAAAGAGAGAGTCAATAAGGTTATATAATCCATTTTGGGCTAAGAGGGCGCCGAGGTGGCTTTGATGTCAGAATATATTAAGCATATAGAAGAAGAGGAAGAAGAGTGGGAAGAAGAAGAGGAAGAAGAGTGGGAAGAAGAGTAGTGGTAAAGAAGGAAAGGAAAGGCT
>JACGUG010000075.1 GCA_024256285.1 archaeon | reverse complement strand
CGGGTACATCAGAAACCTCTTAGGAAAGACTCTGCCTTGGCCGAGGGTAGTCGATTCTCATCCTTTATACACCCACTCACCCATCAGAATCCTAGCTTGATCGGATTCCCAGATCCGTCAGGGCCCAAGATAGGGATGAACGAGCCTTTCGATGCCATCCTCCAATCTTACCTTGGATCTGAAGCCAAGGATCTCCTCGGCTTTTTTTGGATCGCCATAGTTCTCCTTTATATCCCCCAACCTTGGCTTATCATAGATTATCTTCAACTCATTTCTGCCAGAGATGCCCTTTACAATTTGAGCCAGATTCTTTATCCTTGTAGGTCGACCAGTGCAGACATTGAAGACCTCATCGAGTACATCTCTCTCTAGGGCTAGCATGGTTGCCTCCACAACATCATCCACGTGTATGAAGTCTCTAGTCTGGTTGCCATCACCATATATCGTTAGGGGCTCGTTGTTCAGACAGTTCTTTACGAACTTGGCTATGACACCACTGTAGGGGTTACTCTCCTGCCTCGGACCATAGACGTTGAAGTACCTCAATATTATGGTTTCAAGGCCACGGCTCTTGCATAAAGCACGGCAGTAGCACTCTGCTGATGCCTTTGATGCAGCATAGGGCGATATGGGCCCTTTTAGAGGATGGTCTTCTTTTAGGGGCAATGGATTCTCATCACCATAGATCGCCGTCGATGAGGCGTAGACGAATTTCTTGACACCTTTTCTCACAGCTTCATCTAAAAGGTTAAAGGTTCCAGTCGAATTGACATCGTAAGTCTCAAAAGGGTTCTCTACAGACTCTTCAACACTTATCAGAGCTGCTAAATGTACTATAGCATCAACACTGCTCAGATATTCTCTCAAAATACTCCTATTCCTGATATCTCCCTTGACGAGCTTGAATCTTTCACTCTTCAAATGGCGAGCTATGTTTCCTACTCTCCCTGAGCTGAAGTTGTCGAGGACCATTACCTCAAATCCCTCTTCTATGAGCCTATCCACCAGATGGCTCCCGATAAAACCAGCGCCACCAGTAACGAGCACTCTACCTGACTTCAACCTACCAACACTCTTAAAATGAAGTAAGGTAAGGCATAGTCTATCAAGACCGCCTTCCCCCACGTGATGGAAGATACAGAGCTACCAATTAAAGACGCACTCTCAACTATAACATTATCTGCTCGAAATCTTTTCAACCGCCTTGACAAGAAGCTCTATAGTTTTATCCAGCCTCTCCCTTGTCTCCTTCGATTCCCTTACCAAGGTCTCCAAGATTGTGGTCAGCTTATCAGAGATCTCCCCATACCTCTCCATGATCGACTGGAAGTTTTTATCCGTCCTCTCGAAGAACTCCCTTAATTCTTTCCTGTAGTCTATGAACTCACTTCTATAGTCCTTGAACTCTTTCCAGTAATCAAGGAATGCCGACTGTAAGGCTCCAAACCCTTCATGTAGCTCTTCTTCTAGTGACCCATACTCTATCTTGAATGTATCCAGCTCAGGCTTTTCTCCTGCTTCTTCCAATTCAACATCTCTAATGTGGGTGAGTGGCGGTGGACTCTTCAACCTCTTAAGAAACTCCTCTATTCTCTCTATCTCTCCTTGGAAAAAGACCTCTACCGAGCCATCAGGGAGGTTCTTGGCGTAGCCTGAAACTGACAACTCTTGGGCTTGACCTAGAGCGTAGCGTCTGAAGCCGACTCTTTGGACCTGTCCTTTAACAGTAGCCTTAAGTGCTGAAATAGCCAAGCTCAACTATCCACGTATTAGATAGTCCTTAATTTGTTTTCTGTTCATTGGCTAAGAAGCTCGAGATACTGTACCTACCTTACTTTACTTTACGCAAGGCAGCTACCAAAGCAAGCATGAAAGTGAGGATGGCCAAGGATACAAAAACGGGTTCCAGCCTTATGCCCCATGGAGTATAGTTGAGGACTAAGCCTACAAGCGGAACAAGAGCCAAGCTCAAACCTATCGATAGGGCCAACCTCTCTAGTCCTTCCAGATCCTCCCTCTTAGGGTAAAGGGCCTCTATCAGAGAGTAGCCTGGGAGGTATAGAACAAAGAGAGAGCCTAGAACGTAACGGGAGTATATGAAGGGCGGATATTGTGGTAGCAGGTAGATCGTAACGATCGTTGAAAGAATTACGCTCATGACTGCCCAGAGCCAGAGGCTATAGTAAGATCTGATGTATTTATATAGAGAGGAAGGGGGGTCAGGGTCCTTAAACATCACCTTTCCATCCATCTTAAGCTTGTAAAGAGCCCTCGTTACCAAGTATGTCTGCTCTCCAGACATTCTGGAGATCTTTTGCACCAGATCTCCTAGCCTTAAGCCTGGCTCCCTGTGCAAGATCTGAACCATCTTCTCCTGAAGATCTTCTAAACCTTCATCCAACAGAACTCGTCACGTTGAGCCAGATCTGGTTCCATCTCCCATGATAGGTAAAGATACTCTCTTCGGACTTATAGGCCCAGAGTTCAAAGACAAGCCTATAGTTGATTCCAGGCTCATCTATATGTAGAGTTATAGGCTCGAGCCAGGTCTGATCGTGTGAAAGAATCGTCTCATACTGAGCCATGGGAAGGGCATCGAGTGGGGTAGTCTCGTTTATGATGCTCGACTGATCGCCCAGCTTGACGTAAACTCTATAGTACATGGCCTTCCCCTCATGGTTTCCAACGTACAAGTATAGGGTAAAGTTCTCACCTGCTGTCAAGTTCTTCGGATAATCTCCTATCTTCTGATTAGGCCCTAGAACGGCAAGCTCAGAGAAGGGCTCGACCACAACCCCTGCCAGGAATGCCTGTGATACCGAAAATACGCCTATCACGACTATTACCGCAAGTACAACAGCGGAGACTTCTTCGTCTATCATCCGACCTTCCACTCACGATGTGAACGAAGCCACAAGTTCCATAGCAACCTGGGACCGAACCTGTAGATGATGAAACCCAGTACAGCCAGAATGGCAAGTTCGACACCGAGCATCATGTTGCTGTTCTGTTGAGCCAGAATTCCTTCCTCTTTCATTAGAGGTGCTTCTAGAATAACCTGGCTAGCTATCTCTTCAGCCTGCTGATACAGCTCCTGAGCCATTGAAGGATTAGAGGAAGCCATCAAATCGCCTTCAGTGATCAGATCGAGGGCCTCATTGAGCCTATCCACCAGATGGTTCACATCTCCACCAGCAAGATCGGCCTCCTGCACAGAAACAAAGGCCGCCATGACCTTTCCATAAGCATCACTCGATGATGCGTGAGCATGGACGATAGGCACATAAGGTTGGATAACTATAGTCAAGGCAAGAGCGATTAGGAGGCCTGAACGTAGGGGAAGAGTTAGCTTCTTCAACTAATCACATAAATTCTACAGGTCGTAGTAGCCGGTTCATCTTACTTATCGCTAAGTAAATTATAGTGATGCCTTTCCAATGCCATCGATTCTCGGTAACTCATTATGCCAACTCCTTGCGACTTATTTCATACCTCAACCGTCTCTCTATCCTCTTGAGAAGAATGGAGATGGTAGCGACCGTGAACCCTTGAGAGGCCAATAAAAGAAGCATGACACCGAATAGGGCGTAACCACTATGCCAGATATGATTTACAAGATTCTCGTAAATAACCCATAGTAGCAATATGAGGGCAGGGATGCTGGCTGATGCTGCAATGGACGAGAAGAGGAGGACAGGGTTGTGTTTCCTTGCAAGGTTAAATACACTGAGGAGGATCTTGAAGCCATCTCTCCATCTAGACAACTTCTGCTTTCCCACCCTTTTCCTATAAGTTACTGGCACCTCTGTTATGCTACCGTCTACAGCCAGTTGGCTCGCTATCTCGACTTCTGTCGAGAAGCCGCTTGTGCTGAACTCCAACTTCTTTGCCATATCTGTGTGGAGGAGATACATGCCCGAGCATACATCAGACAAACCCTTCCCTAGGAGGGTGTTGAATGCCTTGGTTATGACCCAGTTCCCAAACCTGTTCATCAGTGGGATGTTCCCCCTACAATTCCTTCTTGCACCTATCACCATATCGAACTGCTCGCCATGGTCCATCAGAAGTAAGACCTCCTTGGGGTCGTAGGTGCAATCACAGTCCATCACGAGCATGTATGGAGTTTCGACATGATTTACGGCAGTCTCCATGGCCTTGGACTTGCCTCGGCCATGCTGAAAGATCACTTCGAGGCCATTTTCTTTGGCGATACCGACGGTCTTATCCGTCGAATAACCATCGACTACAAGTATATTTTCAAAGCCGACACTTCTGACTTCTTTTACGACCTTGTCTATGGCCTCTTCTTCATTCAATGTTGGCAGAACGATGGTAACATCACTGGGGGTTATGAAAGACTTTTTCCGCGTCTCGTCAACCAGTCTGATGTATGGACGATGGTTCTTACTTTCAACCTGCTTCTCTTGTTCAGCTTTAGATGTATTTGTTTTGTAAACTTTATCTGGATTAATCATAATTATTTAATCTTTTAGTGATAGGATGTTTGATGGCATGATAACGGTAACTCGATCGTAGGTTATCAAATCTTTCAGGGAGTGGGATGTTTATAACGCTAAAAGCCCCTTTATATTGAACAAATCCCAATAGCTTTACCGATGAGCTGTATCATGTCTTTATGTTCAATTTTTATGTGACGCTCAAATTGTGAACTGCTTTCAAAGTGC
>JACGUG010000014.1 GCA_024256285.1 archaeon | reverse complement strand
GTCGAAGAGGTTGAAATACCAAGAGTAACTATGCCTTTTATAAAACTGCTACTTCTGAATGAAAAGGCTTCAGCTGAAGAGAGGATAGAATCCTTAGAGAAACTTAAGACAGAAACCCAGCGCCTAGTTCATATGCTTACCAAAATGGTAGCCTACATCGACTGTAGAATGGAAGAATTGAAACGTAGTAAAGACTAAAAGACTTCGAAGGGGACTCATGATAATGATGCTGTTATAAAAACTGTTCTATTAAAAAGAAGATGGAGAACCCAAATAACAACCATAAGAATATGCTCAATTCAGGTCCGGTTTCAATCAAAGTTTCTGGAATTAAGTGTAAAAATGCACCTCCCATTAAAAATCCTGAAGAAAACGCTGTGAGGATAAGAACGATTCTTTAATATTTTTCTTTTAAAACTAAACAAACAAGACCGACCACAGAAATAAGGCTCATTGCAAATGTACTTCCGATCATCCAGATTAAAGTGTTCAATTTTTAACATCACAAGTTCAGCTTAATCTTTACCCCTGATGCTTATCCCTGACTTAGATATCGTTTCGTTCTGATGTGATACTTTTGGCATCCCATTCCAACCTTAAGTATATGCCTTGCACGATCGTTTAAGTACCGATAGATAAAAGAGCAAGTTTGTGGAAGAGTTTGGAGACCAAACTTGAGGGTTCTAGAAATTCATTGTTCATCTTTCAGTTATCTAGTCAAGAAAAGTACGCCAGTTGCTGAAGACCCAGAGCCAGAAAGCGAGGATCTAAAGGACGTCTTGGTCTGCTTAGTATGCTTTGAGAAGAAAGATGAGAATAGGCTCAAAGAGCTGATAGATGAGTTCGTTGAAAACGTCAAGGTGGACATTTCCAGAATAAAATGTAAGAGCGTTCTCATCTACCCTTACGCACATCTTTCCAAACAACTGGGCAAGCCCAGCTTGGCAAAGGAGTTTCTCTCAGAACTTAAGAATAGACTTGTTGAGGAGAAGATAGATGCCCACAAATCGCCCTTCGGTTGGTACAAATCCTTTAGACTGGAGTGTATAGGACACCCCCTCGCAGAGGCTTACAGAGAATTTTGATTTCTAAATTTAACTTCTAACAGAACTTTCTAAAAACCTCTTACAAAGATTCCAAGAAGCTCCTAAACTCTACTTCAGTGTCATCTCTCTAACCGTATAAGCCTCCTAGGCTCTAAAGTTTTTCAACCACAAATAGAGGCCAGAAGCATTCTTACACGTTCTCATACATTCCTGTTTAATCTTCTAAATTCTAGGACGGCTAAATCGGGACTGCTTCTATTTCAATATTCGACCGTCTAGCTGCCTTTAGAACCCTTTTCTGGCATTTCTTCAGATAGGTCTTGAATTCATCTTGAGGTATGAGTATTTTGAGGGTGCCGCCATCAAAATTTAAGTCGAATGAGTCCAGATGTCTAGACAGTATCTGAGAAAATACGGCCTTGCTTTTATCATCTCTATCTCTATCTCCATCTCTCCTTCGACCTTTCACTGGCACGAAGAAGGTTCTCTCACCGAATACGTAGAGCTCATACTCAACCTCACCTGTAAACAAGTTCTTCACCAGCACAGTCGGACGTGAAAGGTCCTCTCTTCTCAGACCCGCAGGAACCTTGACCGTCATTTCAAGCATGTATATCTGAGAGACAAGCCCTTTATCCATAAATATCAACGTGTCAACGATCGAAGGCAGGACACCTACATCGACCTTGTGGGCTATACGGCGGATAGCATCCATGGGGTTCGTACCGTGTAATACGCCGACCATCCCTATACCCGCAAACCTCAGATCTATGAAGATCTTGAAGTCATCTTCTCCACGCATCTCATCGAAGATAGTGTAGTCGGGCCTGCTCAGCAGAAGTACATCATGAAGTTCACCTTCTTTCGCAGCCTTCTTCGAATACTGGGTTATATCGGGAGGTAGATCTAGGTCTCTTGGGCTCTCTATAGTCTTCACTACTCTTCCCAGCGAATTATAGTGTTCAGCCAACGCCTGTGCGAATGTCGACTTCCCCATACCCGGCGGGCCAGCAACAAGTATCCCCTCTGCCTGCTCCCTGAGTCGAGCCAGAACTTGGCTGGGCAGATGGTAATCCTCTATGCTACGCTTGAGCATCGGTCTGGTTATAGTTATCTCCAATCCGTCTGAAAAAGGAGGGTGAGTAACCACGATCCGGAAGTCTTTCAGCTGAATTATGGTGGCTCCTATCTTATCAACTTCTATGAATGCATCTTCGCCTAAAGAAGAGTAGGTCTGCTCCATGAGCTGTGCCAAGATCGATTCTAGCTCCTCTTTCGATAATGGTGTTTCAGACAACTTTTCGAAGAACCATCTCCCTGGATGACCACGCTTGACTCTTGGTGGAAGCTTCTCCTTGAGATGTAGACTCATAACACCGTCTGTGAAGACTTTGTCAAGCTCGATGGAGGGGGAGGGTGACTCGAAGACAACCCTTATTCCAAGTGCTTCAGACACTTTAGCCATAATGGGGTTGCACGTTATTATTGAGGCTTGCACTGATCTCGCAAATTCACGGTTCACATGGTTTACGTCATGACCTTCATTTGGGTCGCCTGCATATTCTAGCTTTACGTTCTTTTCAGCGCATGCCTCCCTCAAGTCTTTGAGACCGTTTATTCCGGAGAGGTTGCCTATTTTAGCCTTCGCTTCGATACTCGATACGGTGGCGTTATGCACGATTATCTTACAACAGACTTTGCCTTCCCTGACCAAGCGGCTTGCTACTTTGAGGCTGATCGCCGACTCATCAGGTACGTAAGAATTCGAATTCATCTTTTTACAACCTTTCGATAATGCTATGTGGTGTGGCTAGCTAGCTAACCAATCTCTGCAAGCTTTTACAGCGGTTTCTTATCGTAACTTCCGTTACACCGGCTGCGCTAGCGATAGCCTTCTGAGTCACCGGTTCACCTTCTAGGGTACATGCAATATACAGCGCTGATGCCGTTAGTCCCTGAGGGTTCTTGCCTGTTGAAATATGCGCATCCTTTGCCTTCTGAAGGATTCTTATGGTCCTTCTAGCCGTCTTCTCTGAGATTCCGGCTTTGCTAGCTATCTTCGAGATATATCTCACAGAATCTACGACAGGCATCTTCAGATCCAGTTCTCTAAGGATGAGTCTGTAACTTCTGGCAACATCCTTCCTCTCGACCCCACTGGCTTTGGCTACATCCTTCAGGGTTCGGGGCGTACTACTCTCTCTACATGCAGCATAGAGAGAAGCAGTGATCATGGATGAGATCGACCGGCCTCTAACGAGGTTCTTCTTCAGGGCCTTCCTGTAGATGTAGGCCGCCCTCTCTACAAGATCATTGCCTACGTTCAGCTTGTCGGCTATCCTGTCGAGTTCTGTCAAGGCCTGTAGAAGGTTTCTATGTAAAGGTACTTGCATCTGGCTCCTCCTATCCCACATCCTCATCCTCTTGATCCTTCTCCTCTCTCCAGGTGTGAGGCTTCTGCCAGAGGCATCCCTATCCCTTGTGTCAGCACCCAGCTTTGTAGCTAGGCCTCTATCGTGAATAGCCAGAGAAGAAGGCATGCCAACCCTTGCCTTCTCCTCCCTCTCCTCCTTGGTGAAGGCCCTCCACTCTGGGCGAGTACTAATTTCACTTTCCTTAATGATATAGCCACAATTGCTACAAAGAAGTTCGCCACGCATACGATCCTCTATCACAGGCCCCTTTCCACATCTGGGGCAGTATTTCGAGCGCTTCTCTAAGATGAGACGTTTATTTGGAGTCATCATAATTACCAAAAACTTTAGATTCTGTTCTCAAGCAAAAGTGATTCAAAAGATTTATATATAGTATTCTAATTTTCCCATATATAAGTTTTACTATGTTCGTCGATATCGATGATATTCGATCGGGCTCGAACTGCTTCCTCATGTTTTCATGATGAATAGAGGCAGGTGTTTTCTAGTCGTATAGACGGTTTCTATCGACCTTATGAGCCATGAAGAGACTCTCAAATGGTCGTTTGGGTAGTTGTTAGGACGATAGTAGCAGGTGTGAAATATAGCGCTCCATATCCAAGCCATCTCCACAACTACTGCTGAAACCTGATAGGGTTATCATAGAACTCTTCAAATACGATCTCTAAGAGATCCTTCCTGCTACTTCTGCTAGGCTTCTCTGCAGGCATGCCTATGGTCAGCAGGCAGATTACCCTGAGCCTATCAGGAACACCTAGTATGCGCTTCACAGAAGATTCGTCGAACGCGCCTATCCAGCAGGTGCCCAGTCCTAGCTCTACCGCCTCCAAACACATATGCTCTACGGCGATCATAGGATCTTGAAGGTACCACTTTGGCGACCTATCAGGATCAGATAGCACAGTTATGACGGCCCCCGCATCCGCCATGAACAACTGGTTATTTGAAGCCCTAGCGAGCCCCTTCTTCCTCTCCCTGTCCTTGACTACTATGAACATCCATGGTTGCCTGTTTCCTGCAGATGGTGCCAGCCTAGCAGCTTCGAGTATCTTCAGAAGTGAATCATGGGGTACGGGTTCGTCTTTATACCTCCTCACGCTCCTCCTCTCAGATATAGCATCGAATACATCCAAACCATTCACCATCACCAATCTCATATGATAATTTTTATTCTTTGTAACCTTTCTTAGATCATTCTGTGCCATCTCTGTCTGAATGTGTGAAATCCCGACATCTGAGGACGTAAATCTTGCCTTAATGAAAACTCTTTCAGCTTAATGGAACATCTGTTAGAAATCGAAAAAGATCGACGGAGATCCGATCCAACCTCTTTCTGATCTATCGTCTTAGGCCTGAATTTCGTCTATGTTGTCTATCCTTCCGTGCTTCTTCGCGAGCTTGAGTATTGCTATGGCCACCTGCTCCGCCATTTTCCCGAGTTTTCCCGGATCCTCACTGTACCTCCTGTAAGACCTATGTTGCTTGTAGCCAAGGTACACTTCCTTTACCCTGTAACCCATCATCTCCGTTTCTATCAGCATGGTGACATCGATCCCCCAGCCATCGGGTAGTTCCTTCTTTAACAATTCTTTCCATACCTCTGTCTTGGCTGCTACCTCTCCTGTCAAGGGTTGATCGAAGTGGGAAATTTCTGGGAAGAATACCCAAAGCAGCCTTTTTGCTACAAGTTTCGTTACAGGAGCGTCGGTGATAGCCCTGTAATAACTACCTCGGGTCATGTCGAAACCGTCTAACAGGATACCATCTATCAGCATATCGACCCATTCACTGGTTAGGTTTTCCAAATCGGAGTCTATGAAAAGCACGATGTCAGGGTTTTCTTCCAAAGCTACTTTTAGGCCCGTCTTCATGGCAAGCCCTTTGCCAGGGTGTATCCTCCTAGGAGATACTACGACCTTGGCTCCCACCTCCTCTGCTACATCCCTGGTATTGTCTGTAGAATAGCCATCGGCTACTATCACAGTAGGATGGTACTTGCTCTTCTTCACCATCTCTATGCATTGACCTATGGTCCTTTCTTCGTTTCTGGCAGGAAATATCACGACGACCTTTGTCTCTTCGTGGGCTTCCTTTATCGCCTCTTCCGCCTTTAACGCTTCCTCAGATTCCTCTGGCACTCCAAGGTTGGATATATCCGATTCCATGGGCTCCTATTTGGCGGATTTATTTTTAACTCTTTACCTGCATATATCAAGGTTAGGGTCTTCTTCTCGATGGTGCAGAAATGTTGATGAAAAATTGTAGTCCGGATTAAAGTAAAGTAATCTTTAGACTAGTTGTTAGGAGGGGCAATTTAAAGTACTAGTTAACTTGGTGCATTAATCGTCACATCGAGGTAAGGTAGAGTAGCATACATGGCCCTCTATCTGTTCTGAAATCTATTTTGGTGCCGGGAGGGGGTTTCGAACCCCCGACTTCTGTTCACGCAAGCGCGATCTCCAGATTATGAGTTTCGCCAAGATTCTGGCGCTCTAACCAGGCTGAGCTATCCCGGCATGGCAACTACTTCTATCTTGGCCAGATATATCTTTTAATCTGTTCACATAAATGCTTTTTTGATCGATACCAGATTTCTGAAAGATGGGCCATCCTAAAAATTGTACTATCTTGTGGGAAATGAAGCATAAAAGTTAATAATTCTTTAAGATTTTTAAGACAGAAGCCTCGGTAGCTCAGTTTGGTTAGAGCGCCACCTTGGTATGTAACTTATTGCCCAGATAGGTGGAGGTCGCGGGTTCAAAGCCCGCCCGAGGCTCCTATCAATGATCGACTCTATTTATTCCAAAAGGAATAATTTTACCAAAAAACTATTTATCATAGTGATAAAAAGGAGACAGATTGTATCAAGAGGAGCAATATCATGTTCGAAGAACGTGGGGCTGAAAAGTTAAGAACTTATGAGGAGATAAATCAGAAGATAAGGCAGGGCGATGCCATAGTATTAACTGCAGATGAATTCATAAAAACCGTCGAGAGTTCAGGGCTGGAGTATGCTGCCAAAGAAGTCGATGTAGTTACGACAGGGACATTCGGGGCCATGTGTAGCTCGGGCGCCTTCATCAACTTTGGCCATGCCGACCCTCCGATAAAGATGTTCAAATGCTGGCTCAACGACGTTCCAGCCTATAAAGGATTGGCGGCTGTGGACTGCTATATCGGTGCTACTGCCATGAGCGAGACGAGGGACTTCGAGTATGGGGGAGGCCATGTGATAGAAGACTTAGTTTCAGGGAAGGAGATCGAGTTGAGGGCTGAGGCTTACGGCACAGACTGCTATCCTAGAAGGTCCATCGAGACGGCCATAAATATAAATGATTTGAATCAAGCTATCTTGCTCAACCCAAGGAACGCTTATGAGAGGTATAATGCAGCAACGAACAGTACAGATAGAACCCTTTACACATATATGGGTACTCTCCTCCCTCATTATGGAAATGTAACTTACTGTGGAGCAGGTCAGTCGAGCCCCTTGTACAAGGATAAAGGCTTTGAAACTGTTGGAATAGGCACCCGTATCTTTCTAGGAGGGGGGATAGGTTACATAATGGGGGAAGGGACGCAACATAATCCCCAGAACCAGTTGGGCACGCTCATGGTACGAGGCGATCTCAAGAAGATGAACAATCGATACTTGAGGGGTGCGACTTACTACAGATACGGTACGACCCTATATGTAGGGGTCGGTATCCCCATACCGATCATAAATGAGAAGGTGGCTGCCTCAGCAGCGTTAAAAGATGACGAAATCTTTACCAAAATACTTGACTACGGTATACCCTCAAGAAGTAGACCGACCGTTAAAAAGACATCCTACGCCGAACTGAAATCTGGTAAAGTTGTCATCGATGATAGAGAGATAGCATCTTCCTCACTCTCAAGCTTCAAGGTAGCTTCTGAGATAGCAAAGACCCTCAAAGAGTGGATAACGGAAGGTAGTTTCTTACTCAATCGACCTGCAGAATTGATCACAGATCATAGGGAGTTCAAGCCACTAGAGGTGAGGAGAAGGGAGCCTAGAGTTGGGGATGTCATGATTAGAGAGATAACCGTCGGCAATCCAACAGACGATATCAAGAGCATCGCGAAGATACTGATAGAGAAGGGCGTGGACCATCTACCGATCGCAGATAATGAAGGCAAGCTCGTTGGCATAGTTACATCATGGGACTTGGCGAAGGCCTTGGCTCAAGATAAAAAACAACTGGATGAGGTAATGACTTCAAGGGTTATAACTGCAAGGGAAGATGAAGTGATAGACATGGTCGTGCGTAGGATGGAGCAACATAACATATCTGGAGTGCCTGTTGTAGATCAATCGAACCACATAATTGGGATTTTGACAACAGATCATCTTTCAAGAAAGCTAATTAGGAGGCATCTACTATGAAGCTCAAGCTCATTTATTCCCCCGAAAACGTGCAGAGACCTGTTCTGTCGGAGATTATACAAAGAACCAACGTTCCAATAAATATTCTGAAGGCGGAAGTCAAGCCGAATAGTGGGGAGATGTTGATCGATGTCCTAGCAGTAGGAGAAAAATTGAAAGAAGTTCTATCCCTTTTTCAAAAAGCTGGCGTGAAGGTCAAAGAGATCACTCGAACCCTTGAAATCGATCACGTAAGATGTATATCTTGTGGAGCCTGCGTCTCACCATGTCCAGTTCAGGCTATCAGCCAAGATGAAAATTGGGATATAATCTTTGATGAAGAGAAGTGTATTGGATGTAGAATCTGCGTCCATGCTTGCCCCATGGGAGTAATTCAGATGTTCTGATCCACCAGAAGGGTCTCCAATATCAAGATGCGTGAATGAGGCCATGAATTCAAAGATGGTATTTTCAAGGGGATTGTACAGGATGAGGAGAACCATCAGACAGTCCAACTTGTTGATAATCAGTGATATCCCTCAAGCCATATCTACAGCGATAAATTCGGTTGTCTTCCATAGGAGCTTGCTAGAGCGTTATATCCGATGCCATCCCGAATACCAACTTTCTTTAGAACCTATTAAAGTAGAGGATGATGCACCCAGGGTTATCAAGTTGGCAGCTTTCGCAGCAGAGATAGCTGAAGTTGGACCGATGGCTGCAGTTCCTGGTGCTCTGGCTGAGATAGCAGTTGGAGATATGGTTCATCACGGTGCTCTAGTCAACTTGGTCGAGAATGGTGGCGAAATAGCTTCACTGTCTTATAAGCCTCTTAACGTTGCAATCTATGCAGGTTCGTCACCTATCTCTGGTCGTATAGGTCTCCACCTGTTACCCAAAGATTTTCCTATAGGGATAGCAACAAGTTCTGCCACGGTGGGTTCTGCATTGAGCTTCGGGGAGGCTGATGCAGTCGTCATAATAGCAGAATCGTCCTCTTTGGCTGATGCAGTAGCAACAGCAGTCTGTAATGCTGTTCAAGGTCCTGATATTGAGGCATCTGTGCAATCTGGATTAGAGTTAGCTGAGACGAAACCTTACGTCAGGGCTGCAATCGTCATTCGAGGGAGATATGTAGGTAAAGTTGGCAGATTGCCTAGACTTCTGAAGCTAAATGGTAGTCCTGACGATCTATTTGAAGCAGGTCTATATGAGATAATGCCACACAGGATGACATTCCTCTGATCTAGACAAGCATTCATATACATCATCTAAAAACCGATGTAACCTTATAAGTTGGCATGAGTCGAAATTCCGCAAATTGTTACACCAACTTGCTTACTACCCCTTTATGATCGTAAAAGTACTTAAACTATGTTTTGAATTGTAATTTAAATGGGGTCGTGGCCTAGCTTGGTTTATGGCACTGGCTTCGGGCGCCAGAGTCCTTAAAAAGGCTGAAGGTCGTGGGTTCGAATCCCACCGACCCCACCATTTTATGAGTATATTAAATTCTTTGGTTGAGGTGCAGTGATAACTCAGATCCTATAGATACATAAACTGGAGGGAGTATAGACTTCAAAGAGAGCTTACGTGAGACATATACGAAGAATGAACAACAGAGAATCTTATAGAGGTGTTCAAGGATTCAACTATTAAAAATTACGATGATTTTATGAGACGATTTTGCCTATCCTTAGAAAATCCTTTATGGTGACTATCCCCACAAGTTCTTCATCATCCACTACCAGTAATTTTTTAACTTTCTTGCTCTTCATCAGTTCGATTGCTTCTTCTATGGTTCCATTAGGTTCGATGGTGATGGGCGGTGTGGACATTACATCCTTGATCTTGATCGACTTGGGAATCAAACCTGTTTCTGCAATCCTCTCAAGAACATCCCTATCGGTCACTATCCCTATAGGTCTTTTCTCTTCAACCACCACTACATCTCCAATCTTGAACTTGTTCATCAATTTTACCGCGCTCTGAACATCTTCATCTACAGTGATGGTTTTTACTGATGCAGTCATTATATCCTTCACCAAGGGTGCAGGTCTATAAGTTGGTAGAGCGATTATCTGCTTTGCTCTCTTTCCTTCGTATTTCTCCAAAAGGCCTTCCTCAACTATGATGGTGATCGTTCTATACTCTCTGTCGATCCCTTTCACCTCTGCTCTATGAATGTATGTATCATCTTCTAAACGAATCCTGACAATATCTCTTGGTGCTACTTCTGAAGGAGCAACGTCGTATTCCAAGGGCAAAGCCACATAGCCAAAATCTATAGTCTCGCTGATGCTCTGTTCACGATCGGCCACTGCAAGATAGGTCACTTCACCTTCTTCGTTTAACTCTACTTCTACGTCACCAAGCCCCCAATCGGTCATCAACTGCCGTCTAACCCTCTCGACAAGATTTTCTATAGGAAGACCGGAGGGAAATGTAAACTCCTTCCCTGACAACTCCTTCTTTAGGCTGTCCATCACTCGGGGCTTTCCTGCTAAGTTCCTAATCAGATTCTCGCTGGGCATCTTTACTATGATGCTTCCCTTCTTTTTGGCTCTGCTGAACATCTTGTAGAGAGAGATGCCCTGTTTTGGCATCTTAACCGCCATTCTATCTCCATACTTAACTCCCAAAGCGATGATTAAGCTTGCCGCCAAAATCTGAACTCCTCCACCCACCGTTGGTTGGTCGAGTATAGCCAGAAGACCACCGCTTATTCCAACTATTCCCAACCCAATGATTATGCCCATTATAGAGGAAAACTGCTCACCCGTAAAGTATCTGAAGGCGATGGAGATGAGCATGATCACTATTGAGGACATGCCCCCATAAATTATTCCTAAGACCAATCCTGTTGCTATCTCATCCAGAATCATACTTTATAATCACATTTTTTAACTCGATACTGACTTTTATTCATTTTTGCTGAGCATTTTGAACTCTCTCCCTCTACATATCAGAATTAAAAGTAAGCCTCTGTCACATATCTACGCATCATTCTATGGCTGTTGAAGTAATAGGCGATCTTTCCTATGGAGTTCTTCATCATAGTTATCCAAGCATCTCTTCTCTGGTAGAACATGGGAACGATTACGTATTCTAATTTATTATACAAATCGTCCAGTTCCCTGATTTTACGTTCCTCGTCTGAGAGTACCTCGTCTGGATGAGGTCCTATAGCCCAGCCGGTAACGCCTTCGATCCAGCCTTCGACCCACCAGCCGTCCAAAACGCTGAAGTTTATCACACCATTGTGTGCTGCCTTCATCCCACTCGTGCCCGATGCTTCTTGAGGCGGTAAAGGAGTGTTTAGCCAAAGGTCGACCCCTGAAATCAACTTGGCCGCGAGCCCTATGCCATAATCTTCTAAATAAACGATTTTGATTTCGTCTTTCAGTTTTTCGATATAGCCGAAGACCTCTCGGATTATCCTTTTGCCTGATTCGTCTTTAGGGTGAGCTTTACCTGCGAAGACCATCTGCATCTTGCCCTTCCTATCGACTTTTCTCAACTTCTCTGTATCTGAGAAGATTAGATCTGCCCTTTTATATTCGGTGGCCCTTCGGGCGAATCCTATGGTCAATGTGTCATAATCCATACCAGTATCAGTTGTTTTGTTAATATAATCGATCAGGGCCCCTTTCGCTTCTCTATGAGCCTGCCAGATCTCTTCATCAGGGATTACGTCGACTCTCACGAGTAACTCTGGCTCATTTACCCATCCAAGAAGATATTTATTGTATATCTTCCTAAAACTTTCACAAGTCCACGTATAAGAATGGATGCCGTTGGTTATTGTGTGAATCTCATAGCCGGGAAACATCCTTTTTGAAGTATATTCATGTCTTTTGGCTACTCCGTTGATGTACTCGCTTAAGTTCAGGGCGAGACGGATCATATTCAACCTTTCCTGACCACCGAGTTTCTTTAGGGTTTCTAAGGGGATGAACGCTCCCATTATTTCCTTAACGATCTCATAGGGGAACGTGTCATGTGCAACCTCGATAGGGGTGTGTGTAGTGAATATACATAGGTCCCTAACTTTATCTATATCCATTTCATATCTCCTCAACAACTCCAAGGCTAAGAGGCTGGAGTGCCCCTCATTCATGTGATACCTCCTAATTTTGAAGCCCAGAGCATCAAGCATCCTTACACCTCCGATTCCTAGAACGATCTCTTGTTTTAGTCTGTACCTTTCATCCCTTCCATATAGAAAGAAGGTTATCTCTCTGCCTTCAGGGGTGTTTCCTTCTACATCGGTATCGAGAAAAAGGACTGGGATCGCCCCTCCTGTTAGGCTCTTCACCTCATAAAGCCAAGCTTTAATCTTCACGTCCCTATCTTGGATCTTCACTGTTACATCTACAGGTAACAGCGTCATGAATTTGGAGGGATCCCACTCTTCAGGATGCTCGGACTGAATCCCACTCTTGGTTATTTCTTGCCTAAAATATCCCTTTTTACTGATCAATGTAACAGCGACCAATGGAAGTCTTAAATCTGCGCTTGACCTTACCGTATCACCAGCTAGAATGCCTAAACCTCCACTATAGGTGGGAATACCATCCTCCAATCCGATTTCCATGGAAAAATAAGCAATCTTTTCTTCCAAGAAAAGCTTCCTGTAAATAACTTCTTGTAAATGTTCCACCAATTTTTCATCGCTTCCTTTTTCCATGTTTCCGTTTAGACAAGTTGAACTGTCTAAATAGTTTATCTATCTTAAATTTGGACATGTTATTTCTCAGGTTATAGAGCTGTGTAGGCAAGTTATAGCTTATTTTAAAGGATTCCTCACTGTTAGAAAAAGATATAAACTAATGATAATACCTTGCATCGAGACATGTCAAGCATAACTTCTGGTCTAAAGGCTCTTGTTGTAGCCCTCGTTGCTTCCATAATGCTGATCCTATTAGGAATAGTCTATTTCACATTGATGCTCTTCGTAATAAAGATAAGCACAGAATTGATAGGCTATACTCTAGATGGAAATTGGGCCACCATTGCTGCTGGATTGATAACTTTAGGGGTGCTCATAGGCTCAGCATTGGAGAGAAGAGTATAAAATTCTCCGACTAGATTATTCGCTGGAAAGATCGAAGTATAACAGATCAGCTATACGCAGACATGAAGTAAAAATTCAGCGGTGTAGTATTAGCATAACGTATCTAAACATCACCTAATTTTTCTTTCAACTACCTTTAGGCTAAGTTGGCTAGCCTTAACGTTATTTATTGTAGAAAGGATAGGCTATCACCTGCTAAGTCTTTAGAGGAAGGGTCGGAATTCGATAAGAGAGTTGAGTTTGGTGTTACCTCAGATATTATCATTGAGGTTGCTGAAAAGGGGAATCATGACCTAATCGTTCTGGGGAGTAGAGGGCTTGGAACTGCTAAGCGATTCTTGCTCGGAAGCGTAAGTGACGATGTAAGCCACAAAGCTAAATGTTCAGTTTTGATATTTCCGGCAAAATGTGAATGATAAAATGGAGATATCAATGCAACAACAAGTGGTAGAACATGAGCAAGGAAAGTAAAGTAGTATTTTTTTACAAAAGGAATATAGAGCAGTTGGACAAGTTGCACTCCAATCTATTGAAAGTAAACTAACTCTTCAAGTAGAACCAAGATAAAAACTTAAGGGCAATCCTTGAACCCATGAACGATGTAGCAGGAAATCTAATTCAAACTTCCTCTTTAGGGCTAAATATTTCTTGCATAATCTGACGACATCGTAATTAATAGTAACCTTAGAAACCTTTTCTTTTAACTCAATTGTGATATGCACGATCCAAGCATATTATGGCTCCACAAACTTGATTGATATATATCTCACCAAAAGCTGCACCTCTCCACTCCTACGCTACTGTAAGCCTTCATCCTTGGCCGGCATGAGTAAGGTCTTTTATAGCCATTTCTTTCTTTTGAAATAGATCAGCATTAAAACTCCAGTAATGAACATACCAACCAAAACCATAGGATAGCTCCATGGAGATTCGAGTTCTGGCATATATGCGAAGTTCATACCATAAATGCTAGCTATTAAAGTCAAGGGAATAAATATTGTAGCAATAACCGTCAATACTTTCATAACTTCGTTCATTCTATTGCTTATACTTGAAAGATACATATCGAGCATCCCTGAAAGCATGTCCCTGAACGTCTCTATTGTATCGATAACCTGAATTGTATGATCGTAAACATCTCTAAGATAGATGACTGTGGTCTCCTTAATAAGAGATGATTCTCCTCTTTCCAGCTTACTGACTACCTCCCTTAAAGGCCAGACAGACTTACGCAAAAATATCATCTCTCTTTTCAATTTGTGAATTGCATGTAGGGTTTCTGAGGTGGGATGCGTTACCAGCTCATCTTCTATATCTTCTATCTTTTCCCCAAGTTTCTCCAGAATTATAAAATAGTTATCGACAATAGCATCTATCAAAGCGTAAGCAAGATAATCCGCTCCCATCTTTCTAATACGGCCTTTTCCGTTTCTGATTCTCTCTCTGACGGGATTAAAAACATCTCCCTCACTCTCTTGAAATGAAATAACGAAATTTGAGGCAAGAACCAGACTGATCTGCTCTACCTTTATCTTATTCTCTTTTTCATCGTAGTAAAGCATTTTTAAAACGAAAAAGACGTAATCCTCAAAATCCTCCATCTTTGGACGCTGTTCAGTATTGAGGATGTCTTCCAATAGAAGGGGATGTAAGTTAAAATGATTTCCGATCTTTTCTATAATTTCTACGTCGTGAATGCCATCTACGTTTATCCATGCCACAGTTGGTTGATCTTTATATGGAAAGCACTCTTCAACTTTCTTTGCTTCCTTCTCTTGAAATTGCGCCTCATCATAGTCGATGATAGTAATTCTTGCCTTTTCAATCTTCTTCTCCCCTATGTGAATGAGGGTTCCAGGGGGAAGACCCGTCTTTTTTGATCTTTTTTTAAATATCTTTTTGATACGTCTGGGCATCACAACTCAACTCCCGCTGAATATTATCAGATAAAGTTCGACTTATTTAGATTTTCGAATTTCATCAAAAGATTTCAAAGTTACATCTAACGATCTGAGCATCTTTCTGGTTACGGTCTTCAGCAAAAAAGCTAAAAAGGGACGGTTTTCTTAATTAATAGTTAGGCGTAATGGTATTGCTTGAATCGTTACAAATTCCTGGATTGGGGGATTCATCCCTTTTAGGGCTCTTGATATTCTGGATACCCTTCATCATCATCATGCTCTATGGACAACGCATACAGATGTATATATCATTGGGCGAGATATCCCGGTCTCTGAATAAGCTAAAGCTGATGAAGGAGAAGTCGAGAGAGGAAGTTATAGACTTTGTATCGAAGATATCACAATCTAAGGAGAATTTGAGCGAGAAGATAGACCAGTTCTTGGAGTACTTCACCATCCAACCAGTGAATTTAGACCCTGCTGGAATCGTAAAGAAGATAGAGCATATAGTGAATGTCAAGGATGATAGGATGAGGGCAGAGATCAAACAGCTCGTTTCTTCTGCTACAGATGTTCAAACCAGCAATATAGAGAACGTCATCGAGGTGGCTTCGGCCTTGAACTACTACTATAAGGCAGTCAGGCACTTCTATCTTCTAGGTAAGAAGACCATGAGCTATATCTGGATTGTACAGCTCCAGATGATCCTGCCCACGATCCTCGAAGAGTCGAATGCCCTTATGAAGGCGATAAGCGCCTTCAAGCAATCCCAACCCATAGGAGATGGAATAGGAGCCATGGTTGTGGGTAAGATGATGATTGGGAAGGAGAAGAAGACTGTTGCCAAGGAGACGGCGATGAGCGAATCGGAGTATAAAGGGAGGGGGCTTTACCTTATCAAAGCCGAAGGTCCTGGAGGGAACGTAGGGCAACCAGGGAATGCTATAGCTCGCATGATCGATGAGATGGGGATCAAGATCGATGTCATAATCATGATCGATGCAGCCCTAAAGCTTGAAGGAGAGAAGACAGGCGAGATAGCGGAAGGGGTCGGTGCTGCCATAGGTGGGATAGGCGTCGAGAGGTTCAAGATAGAGGAGGTGGCTTCGAAGTATAATATCCCCCTCTATGCCATAGTGATCAAGCAATCCATCATAGACGCCGTATCTGCGATGAAAAAGGAGATAGCTGAAACAACAGACAAAGTCATAGAGATAGTAAAAAGAGCAGTAGAGGAGAAGGCCAAGGAAGGCGATAAAGTGGCAGTTGTAGGGGTTGGCAATTCGGTTGGTATCTCGCAATGATTCTTAATATTAAGCGAAGGAAATCTTAGAACAGTGAGAAGATTTGAGTGCTATAACTGGTATGAAAAAGAGCTCAAAGTCTGTAGTCTATACGATCGAAGAGTGTGCCTCTTGTGGTCTGAAGACTAAGAGGGATTTCCAGTCTGGAGATTACGTGTACAAAGAGGGAGGGGGGTGTACCAAGTGCAAGGGGAAGACGATGATCAATATGATCTACAGTGAAAAAGTTGAGAAATGATTTACACTTACGAAGTTTATGAATAATAATTTAACGATTAAAAACCTTTTTCCGATATTAACCATGGGGTTATCCTTTATTTAGTTAACGATATATACCCGCCACTCAAATTGACAGTTGTGGTCTGTTGAATGAGATAGAAATAAGGGAATTTAAGAAGATGAGGCTAAAGGGTGCCACTGTGATAGATGGTCTGCCTAGCATCAGTTTAGTAAATACGATCGCTGCCAACTACCTTGTAGCAGCCCTCGATCTTGACCAGATAGCAGCATTGGATTCAAATCGCTTCCCAGCTATATCCATGATATATGCTTTCAAACCTAAGTTCCCTGCGAGAATCTATGCAAGTGAAGAATTCAAGATAGTCATATTCTTATCAGAGTTCAGGATCTTGCCAAACCTTTACAGACCTTTGGCAAAGGCGCTATTCGATTGGACCAAAGAGCAGAATTGCTCGCTCATAATATCCCCTGTAGAATGGTCGGTAGAGTCCTCTCCAACAGTCAAAGAGGAGCCCGTCGTGCAGGGCGTAGGAAGTACAGATAGAGCGAGGGAGAGGCTTGCCTCGAACGAGATAAAGCAACTGGAATTTGGGGCAATACCGGGCATATCGGGTCTTCTCCTCAATGAAGGCAGGTGGAGTAACTTTGATGTGATGAGCCTCATAGTTCCTGTCTATCCAGATATATCAGGTGTTAAAGCGGCTGTAAAGGCTGTAGAAGTGATAGATAGGCTGATTCCAGAGATTGAGATTGATATCGCTTCCCTTTATCAAGAAGCCGAGAGGATAGAGGATAAACTGAGAACTCTCCGTAGACAAGCCAAACCAGGAGAAGCCGAACCTCCAGTGGGAGTTTACAGATAAGATAAAGTGCCACACTAGAAATAGGACCTAGAGAACCTATTCGATGAAGTTGATGGTGAAACAGTTGATTCGGCTCTCTGGTATCCCAAAAGCTCACTTTTTATGCTTGATTCTTGCTACACTTCTCATAATCTCAGGAATCATCTTCACACAAAGTTCATCATCGGTTGCTAAATCGTTAAAGACGAAATCGACAGATAACGATTATCCTTGCCCACCTCGAGCAGAAATTGATCTGGCAGACCTTGGCGAAATGGATATCGATCGAGACGTGGTAGACAGAGCCAGCCATGTAATAATCGGAGATGTGGAGAGCGTAGAATCACGGTGGAACGATGATGAGACTTTGATCTACACTTACGTCAGGATATCGGTAGAAGATTGCTTAAAAGGGTCTCTTGAAGGTGAGGAAGTAACGATAAAAGAGCTTGGAGGCGAAGTTGGAGAGATAGGTCTGCTCGTCTCGAATGAGCCAAGCTTCGTAAAAGGCGAAAAGGCAAAAGTCTTTTTGAAGAGAGAAGGAACGGATGAGTTTACCATCGTGGGAAAGACTTCGCTCAGTAGCGAAGTCTCATCAGGGTACAGTTACTCGGGCATTCATTGGCCTTCGAGGGATTTGCCCGTGGAATATTACATAAACGAACTTGGAACACCAGATACCACTGATGAATTCATGGCCGTTCGGGCATCTTTTCAGACATGGGAAGACGATCCTGGCTCTTACATGGATTACACTTACATAGGGACGACACATCGAGTTGGAGAAGTTCGCGATGGCTATAACGTGGTCTCTTGGGGTTCTATAGATGGGGCTGGTGGAACCTTAGCTCAGACTACGATCTGGTACGACCCGAGAACTAAACTGATCTACGAATTCGATATGGTCTTCGATGATGCTGAGACATGGTCGACTACGGGAGGGAGCGGCAAGTACGATGTTCAAAATATAGGCACTCATGAAGCTGGACACACTCTGCATCTGGGCGATCTATACGACCTTCGATACGATGAAGAGACGATGTACGGTTATGCTTACCCAGGCGAAACGAAGAAAAGAACCCTCAACACGGGAGATATAGCAGGAATTCGTCACATCTATGGCAATCTAGCAGTGATATACACCATTACTACAGAACCAGAAGGACTTCAAATAAAGGTCGATGGAGTAGATTACACTGCTCCAAACTCCTTCGACTGGGATACTGGTTCCACTCATGTTATCGAAGTTCCTTCGCCACAAAGTGAAGGTGTCGATATGAGATACGTCTATAAACGTTGGAACGATGGTGGGGCAAGAGTTCATTCGATAATCGTTGGTGAATCGGACACTACCATAGTTGCCCGCTTCAAACCTCAGTATAACGTTGAATTCTCCATTACTACCGTAGGCCCGTCTGCCACCAATCTAACGAACTACGTGACAGCAACTTACCTTGCAAACGGAGAATCTGAAACTGTCGGGATTTGGGATGGTTCCCCTGCCACTGTTTGGTGTGACGTGAACTCTATAGCAGAATACGGCAATCCTTCATCAGGCTCTACATCGAGTCATAGATGGTACAGTTTTGAGAACACATCCTTAGAGATAAGCAGTCCAGCAGAAGTGACATTGACGTATTATGAGCAATTTCTCACTTCATACATATTCAAAGACGCTGACGGAAGAACGATCGTCCCAACATCCTTTACAACTACAAGCCCTTACGATGAAGATAGTACTTTTACCGATTACTCAGACCTCTGGTTGAATTTTGGTGTCTGGACTGTGAAAGAGATCCTATGGGGAGGGGTCGATGTCAAGCCAGAGACCGATCTTTCTCTTGACATAGATTCTTCTAAAGTATGGACGATAAACTGTGCAGTTTACGATCTAAAGATCAAAGTGACCGATCTTTTCAGCCTTCCCATCTCAGAAGCCACGGTATCCATCACATTACCAAATGGGACGACTGTTATGACTCAAACGAATAGAGATGGCCGAGCATCCATCAGCCAAGTTACAAAAGGGCAGTACACAGCAGTTATAAAATATATGAGGCAGAATACTACTATCTCGGGGGATGTAGCCCAGGCAACTGTAATACCTGTTCAAGCCAAGATATACTTCAGCATACCAGTCATCGCATCCATATTTGTCGTGATCCCAACTGTGGTGATCGTTACGACCTTCCTTAAAAAGAGGAAGAGTCGTCTATAAGAGAATTTGTATGGTGCGGTCGCCGGGATTTGAACCCGGGTTGCCAGCGTGGCAGGCTTACACACCTTATGGGCTTGATGTCCTAGACCAGACTAGACGACGACCGCATTCCTTCGTATTCCTTTCCCTACGAACGTTTTTTATAGTAAGGATATTTAAAAACATTGATTAGACTCTTTTATAAGCTCTATTGTGGGTAAGAAAGTGTTAAAGTCATGACGCCAAAAAAGAAAAGTTGGGTTGAGAAATTGGCAGATAGTAAGGGTCTGCCGAAAGTAGAAGAAATTACTGAAAAAATGAGTAAAAAGTGGGGCACGGGCACGATAGTTATCCCAGCACCAATAGAAGTAGATGCCATGATGAAAAAAGTACCAAGGGGCAAACTTGTTACCATCAATGAAATTCGCGAAGCTTTAGCGAAAAAAAACAAGGCAACGATCTGTTGCCCCATGACAGCTGGTATTTTTGCCCGGATTGCGGCTAACGCTGCTGAAGAACAAAGACAAGAGGGGAAAAAAGATATCACCCCCTACTGGCGCACCCTGAGAACTGGTGGAGTGATAAACGAGAAGTATCCTGGCGGAGTTGAAGGACAGAAAAAATATTTAGAGGAAGAGGGGCATAAAGTAATTCAAAAAAGCAGAATATACGTCGTTTATGATTATGAAAAATCGTTGATAAAGCTTTGAACAAAATAAGGAAGTTAAGCCTTAATGCACAAGGTGGAACAATTTAACGACGATCTGAAGAAGATCGTATGTGAAGAAGAGTTAGAGTGTCATTTTGTTAAGAGATGGTGTATTCAAACAGTTCCTAGCGTAGGATCTCGATTAATTAGAAGGTTCGACTGAGCATACTTCTACTTCAGATAATCGTGCGCTTCAGTTATCTCTATCTGTCGATAACTTCATATCAACTTGTTATACCAAGCGTAAGAGATCGAAGATCATCGGTATCCTTAATGAGTGGTCAGCATATCCACCGCCATTATCTGCAACGCTTTGTTAGGTTTTGTTATTACGCTCCACAGTTATTACTACATTTCCCTTTTTGTGTCCTGTGTCAACATACCGGTGGGCCTCGACAATCTGTTCCAACGGATAGGTTCTATCTATGACCGCTTTTATCTTTCCCGCCTCAATTAGCTCTTTGAGGAAGATTAGATCTTCAGTCTTTTCGGTTGCTGTCCCACCTATTAGTTTCTTGTTGCTTGTCATTGAAGTCCATCGCATTCGAACACTTA